>SEHC01000424.1 GCA_004173415.1 Lysobacteraceae bacterium | reverse complement strand
TTGAGCGTGCCCAGCACCGAGCCGAAGAACGCGCCGCGGTCCGCGCCCAACGCGCTGGTCGTCATCTGCGCCGCCGCTGCATAGACCTTGTCGTTCATCCAGCGGTTGTAGCGCGCCATCATGCGGGCGTAATCGCCGCCCACCATGCGCCCGCAATCGGGGGCGGGCCGCTCCTGCCTCATTGCGGCCGACGGCTGCTGCGCAACAGCAACAGGCTTCCCAGCCCGGTTCCCAACAGGGCGCAACCCAGCCCCAGCGCCAGGGCGATGCCCAGTTCCAGCGGCCACCGCTGGTGCGAAGCCGGTTGCCAGTAACGGAAACCCACGCCGACCAGGGCGACGAAGAACGCGATCCACAACCAGGCAGGGCTCGAGCGGGTCATTCAGGGACCAATCCGGTGGACGGGCCGCCAGCCTACCGCAGTCGGCGCGCGTTGCTTATTGCGGGTTCCGGCCGGGTCAGCGGAACGCGACTTCGTACACCCGGTAGCGGCCCGCGTGCGGGAACATCACCACTTCGCCGAGGCCGCACGGTTCCTCGAATTTCCAGACCACGCCGACGCCCATCTTTTCGGTCACCCGCACTGCCGTTTCGTGGCGACAGTCCCGGGCGTGCCGGCGTACCCCCGAGTCGGCGGAAAGGAAGGCATCGAGCAGGGCCGGATCGGGCCTGGCGGCGAAATCGCTGAAGCGCTGCTGGATCGACAGCGTCCGCCCGTGGCGATAGACCTCGACGTCCGGACGCAGGTGCGGCAGCAACCGCTTCGCATCGCCCGACTCCAGCGCCGCGAGGAAGTCCGGCCACGGGTCCTCGTCGTCGGGCGGGATGTGCATGAAGGCCTGGTTGATGTGCAGGCGGATGCTGTAGAGCCCGCCTGCCTCGTCCAGTTCCACCGAGTAGTTGCGGTCGGCGTATTCCAGCCGCGACAGCTTCGGCTCTGCGACCGCGACGATGTCACTGGGCGGGCCGAGCACGGCAAGGACCTTGTCGCGTCCGTCACCCAGGCGCAGGCCCTTGAACGGCGACATCAGCGTCGATGCCTTGCCGGTCAGCTGCAGGCTCGCCACGTGGTTGGGTTGGGCCTCGTCGATGCCGACCACCAGGTAGGCCTGCTCGTCGAACCGGTAGGCGTGGTAGCGGAACGGGGGATCCTCGAGCGACTTGAACGGTTCGCCCATCTCGGAGGTGACGATCGCGGCGAACTGCTGCAGCCGCCATCCATTCAACTCGTCCTCCAGTCCGGGATCCGCCGCCCTGGCAGTGGCGCTCGCCAAGGCCACGGCGAGAAGCAGGCACCCGCCCATGCGCGCAATTGTCATGGCCCCGATCTTGCCCGGGGTCGATCAGTCGAACAAGGCCTGGATCGCGGCCAGGCCGGCACTGGCGCGTTCGCGCTTGCTGGCCGCGTCCAGCGCCGGGTCGGCACCGTCGCGCTGCAGTTCCGATTGCGGCAGTTCGTCCAGGAAGCGGCTCGGCTTCAGCCGCATCCGGTCGCCGAAGCGACGCGTCTCGCGGCTGTGGCTGAGGTACAGGCCCTGCTTGGCGCGGGTGATGCCCACGTACATCAGCCGGCGTTCCTCGGCCAGGTTACCTTCTTCCAGGCTCATCTCGTGCGGCAGGGTGCCGTCCTCGCAGCCGATGATGAACACGTAGCGGAATTCCAGGCCCTTGGCCGCGTGCAGGCTCATCAGCCGCACCTGGTTGCCGCCGTCGTCCTTGTCGTTGCGCGACAGCAGGGCCAGTTGCGCGGCCAGGTCGCCGACCGCGCCGCCGCGCGGGCCGCCTTCGAACCAGTCGGCCAGTTCATCCAGGTTGGCCCGGCGGCGTGCGAACGAGGCCTCGTCCTTGCACTGGGACCGGAGCTCGGCCAGCAGTCCCGAGCGTTCGGCCAGGCGCCGCACCAGGTCGGCGGCCGACAGTTGCGACGCGTGCCCGCGCAGGTCGCGGAGGATGTCGACGAAGGCGCTCAGGCCATTGGCCGCGCGCGGGGTCAGCGCCTTCAGCGCGCCCATCGATTCGGCCGCGCGCGACATCGGCAGGTGCGCGTGCTGGGCCATCTCGGCCAGCTTGGCCAGCGACGTCGCGCCGACTTCGCGCTTGGGCGATTGCACGGCGCGCAGGAACGCGGCGTCGTCGTCGGGATTGATCACCAGTCGCAGCCAGGACAGCGCGTCCTTCACTTCCTGGCGCTCCAGGAACGCGGTGCCGCCGGTGAGGTGGTAGGGAATGCGCAGCAGCTGCATGGCCTTTTCCAGCGGCCGCGACTGGTGGTTGCCGCGGAACAGGATGCAGAAATCGCTCCACGGCGCATCGCGGGCGGTGTGCAGGTAGGCGATCTCGGCGGCGACCTTCTCGGCCTCGTGCTCGTTGTCGCGGCATTCCCAGACGCGGATGCGGTCGCCGTCGGGTTGGTCGCTCCACAGCTTCTTGGGATGCTCGTGCGGGTTGTTGGCGATCAGCGTGTTGGCCGCGCGCAGTACCCGGTTGCTGCAGCGGTAGTTCTGCTCCAGCTTGATCACCTGCAGCGCCGGGTAATCCTTCGCCATCTGCATCAGGTTGTCCGGGTTGGCCCCGCGCCAGGCATAGATGCTCTGGTCGTCGTCGCCCACGCAGGTGAAGT
>SEHC01000423.1 GCA_004173415.1 Lysobacteraceae bacterium | reverse complement strand
TGGTTGAGGACCTCGACGAACAGGGGGATCTCCATTTCCCGCAGCACGATCTCGTACACGTCATCCGCGTCGCTGCCGTCCAGGTCGCGCAGGTAGCGGCGAACCGATTGCGCCACGTGTTCGCGCAACGGAGGTTTCGGAGTGCCACGGGTAGTGTCGTGGCGAGCGGCTGCATTCACGGAAGACGATCCCCTGGGAAACCTGGTACGGACAGGCCGTCGCGCGGGTCGCGGTTTTCGACGGGGAAGGGAGTCTAGCGCGTGGACTGCGCGTGCGCACCCCCCGGATCGCGATTCTGCTTTCCGCTCAGCGGAAGTCGAAGGAAAAGGCGACCACGCCGGCGCCGGGCTCGCGCAACCGCAGCGCGACCCGGGCGCTTTGTCCCGGGGCGAGTTCCGCTTGCGCCGCCGCGGCCGGGCCCAGGTATTCGTCCGGGGTGAAAGCGCGCGATCCCAGCACGCGTCCGTCGGCATCGGACAGCGACAGCAGCAGCACCGGCCACGGCTGTGCCCAGCGCGCATCGTTGCGGAACGTGGCCTGCACGTCCAGGCCGCCATCGCTGCCCGCAATCGGGCTGACATCGCGGCTGAGCATGGCGATGGCCTCGGGCTGGCGCCAGGCCGGGACCGAGCAGCCCATTGCCTTGCACAACAGGGTGATCATCGGCCGCCAGGCCGCATCGGCGGCCAGGCGCTCGCGATCGGCCAGCAACACCTGCAGGCCAAGCAGCACCAGCAGCACGAGAAACACGGCCCATTGCCATTTCGGCGCCTGCGACGCATGCACCCCGGCCGGCTGGCGGGTGAAGCTAGGAAGCTCCGGTTCGATGTGCGCCTGCCGCGGCACGACTGGCGGCGGCGTTTCGGCCACAGGTTCGTCCCGCAGTCCGGCATCGGTTGCCGCCAGCGCCACGACCGATCCGTCGTTCGCGGCTTCCGCCACTCCCGCATCAGCATCGGCATGGGTATCGGCAACGATCTTCGCTGCGTCCGCGTCCGCGTCAGCGCCCACGTCGATGCCGCCGTCCATGTCCATGTCCGTGTTTGCGCTTGTGCTTGCGTCGATGGCAGTGGCGCCTATGCCCGCAGGGGGCGCCGCGGCCTCTTCATCGCCGGGGCGCAGGTAACTGGCGAAGCTGGGTGCGCTGCGTCTTGTCGACTCGTCCGCCGCGGCTGCCGGGTCTGCTTCGCGCAGGATTCCCCCGCATCGCGGGCAGGCCGCCGGTGGTCGGCCGGTCTGCCGATGGGTGGCGACCAGCTGGCGGCAATGGGGACAGGAAATGAACATGCGGCTATTCAAGCATGCCGGGCCCGACGCGGAGAAGCCGGTCAGCCGCACCGCACCCCGTCGATGCGCATCCAGTCACCGTCGCGGGTGGCGGCCAGTTGTTCGAACCAGGGCGCATAGCGCGCCAGCAGCTCGTCTTCCTGTCCGTGCAGGATTCCGGACAGCGCGATGCGGCCGCCCGGGGCGACGCGCGCGGCCAGCGTGTCGGCCAGCGCATCCAGGGCCGAGGCGAGGATGTTGGCAACCACCACCGGATAGGTGGCGACCGGTTCGTCCTCGGGCAGGTACACGGCCATGCGCTCGCCCACTTCGTTGCGCTGCGCATTGTCGAAGGTGGCGAGCAGGGCCTGGGGATCGTTGTCCACGCCGATCGCACGCGAGGCGCCCAGCTTCAGCGCGGCCAGGGCGAGGATGCCGGAGCCGCAGCCGAAATCGAGCACCGTCGCGTCGCTCAATCGTCCTTGGTCGGCCAGTTGGTCGAGCCAGCGCAGGCACAGCGCGGTGGTGGGATGGGTGCCGGAACCGAAGGCCAGGCCCGGGTCCAGGCGCACGACCGCCGCGTCGGCGCGGTCGGCGTCGGCGGGCAGGGCGTGGTTCCAGGGCACGATGAAGGTGCGCGTGCCGAAACGCAGCGGCACGTACTGGTCCATCCACGCGCGTTCCCAGTCCTGGTCGTCCACCGTGCGGAACCCGGCCGTCGTCCAGTCCAGGCCGGGATCGAACGATTCCAGTGCCGCCAGCAGGGCCAGCGCGTCGGTGTCGGCAGGGAACAGCGCGGTCAGGACCAGCGCATGCCACAAAGGCGTTTCGCCGACCCCCGGCTCGAGTATCGCGTGCTCGTTGCTGGTGTCCGCATCGGCGTCCAGCATCGTGACCGCGAGCGCGCCGACGTCCTCCAGCGCGCCCTCGTAGCGCGGCTGGTCGGATTCGCTGCAGCGAAGGGACAGTTCCAGGTAGGGCATGGGGTATCCGTGCGCGCGCCGGGTCGGTGCGGCGCACATGGTAAACGGAATCCACTCTGCGGCAGCCG
>SEHC01000422.1 GCA_004173415.1 Lysobacteraceae bacterium | reverse complement strand
TTGATGGAAAATACAGTAAATAAAACTGCTTGACCCTCCATATAGTGCGGGGTTCCTTCCCGGGCGCAGGCACGGGACGACAGCGGGAGTGAGGCGATGCGGGTGTTGGTGCTCGGCGGTGGCGTGATCGGGGTCAGCAGCGCCTGGTATCTGGCGCGCTCTGGCTTTGAGGTGACCGTGGTCGACCGGCAGCCGGGACCCGCGCGGGAAACCAGCTTCGCCAACGCCGGGCAGATTTCCCCGGGCTATGCATCACCTTGGGCGGCGCCCGGGGTGCCGCTGAAGGCGCTGAAATGGCTGTTCACCGCGCATGCCCCGCTGGCGATCCGGCCGGGACTGGATCCGGGCCAGTACCTCTGGCTGGCGCAACTGCTGCGCAACTGCACGGCCGGCCGCTACGCGATCAACAAGGCGCGGATGGTGCGCCTGTCCGAATACAGCCGCGACTGCCTGGACGAGCTGCGGGCCGAAACCGGGATCGACTACGAAGGGCGCCAGCTCGGAACCACCCAGCTGTTCCGCACCCAGGCCCAGCTGGAAGGCGCGGCCAAGGACATCGCGGTGCTGGAGCAGTACGGGGTCCCGTACGAGCTGCTGGACCGCGCCGGCATCGCCCGGGTCGAACCGGCCCTGGCGGCGGTGACCGACACCCTGGCCGGGGCTCTGCGCCTGCCCAACGACCAGACCGGCGATTGCGAACTGTTCACCCGCCGGCTGCAGGCCATGGCGGCGGCGGCCGGGGTGGAGTTCCGTTTCGGCCAGCGCATCGAGCAGCTGCAACAGCAGCGCGGGCGCATAAGCGGGGTCCGGATAGAGGGCAGGACCGAGCACGCCGACCGCTACGTGCTGGCGCTGGGCAGTTATTCCCCGCGGTTGCTGGCGCCACTGGGCCTGCGCCTGCCGGTGTACCCGCTGAAGGGCTATTCGCTGACCCTGCCGATCACCGATGCGGCGATGGCGCCCACCTCGACCATCCTGGATGAAACCTACAAGGTGGCGATCACCCGCTTCGACCAGCGCATCCGCGTGGGCGGCATGGCCGAGGTCGCCGGTTTCGACCTGTCGCTCTCGCCCCGGCGGCGGGCCACGCTGGAAAAGGTCGTCAACGACCTGTACCCGCGTGGTGGCGACCTGGCCCGGGCCGAGTTCTGGACCGGCCTGCGTCCGGCCACGCCCGATGGCACGCCGGTGGTTGGCGCCACCCGCTTCGACAACCTGTACCTCAATACCGGCCACGGAACCCTGGGCTGGACCATGGCCTGCGGTTCGGGCCGCTACCTGGCCGACGTGATGGCCGCGCGCGCGCCGCAGATCAGCGGCGAGGGCCTGGATATTTCCCGGTATGGATCCGGCCGCAGGCCGGTCGCGCAGGAGCCGCTGTCGTGCGTCCCGCCCGCGCGCTGATCGACCTGGGCGCATTGCGCCACAACTACCGGGTGGCCCGCTCGCTCGGCGGCGGCAAGGCCCTGGCGGTGGTCAAGGCCAATGCCTACGGCCACGGCGCAGTGCGTTGCGCCCAGGCGCTGGAGGATGAAGCCGATGGTTTCGCCGTCGCCTGCATCGAGGAGGCGCTGGAGTTGCGCGCGGCCGGCATCGGCAAGCCGATCCTGTTGCTGGAGGGGTTCTTCCAGGTCGCAGAACTCGAGCTGATCGTCGCCCACGACCTGTGGTGCGTGGTCCAGGCGCAGTGGCAGGTCGAAGCGATTGCCGCGGCCACCCTGGCGCGACCGCTGACGATATGGCTGAAGCTCGATTCGGGCATGCATCGGCTGGGCCTGTCGCCGCAGGAATACCGCCCGGCCTGGCAGCGCCTGCAGGCGCTTGCGCAGGTGCCCGAGCTGGTGGCGATGACCCATTTCGCCCGCGCCGACGAGCTGGATTGCGCGCGTACCCTGGAGCAGGTGGCCGTGTTCCGGCAGGCCTGCGAGGGACTGCAGTCGCCGACCAGCCTGGCCAATTCGCCGGCCTTGCTGGGTTGGGACCAGGTCCCGGGCGACTGGGCGCGACCGGGACTGATGCTTTACGGGGCCACGCCGTTCGCCGGCCCGCACCCGGCGGCCGTGCAGTTGCGGCCGGTGATGACGCTGGAGTCGCAGGTCATCGGGGTGCGTGAGCTGGAGGCGGGCGAGCCATTGGGCTACGGGGCGCGTTTCGTCACCCACCGCCGTACCCGGGTGGGGGTGGTGGCGGCCGGGTATGCCGATGGCTACCCGCAGTTCGCGCCCAGCGGCACGCCGGTGATGATCGACGGCCAGCCCGGCAAGCTGATCGGCCGCGTGTCGATGGACATGCTGACCGTGGACCTGACCGACCATCCTC
>SEHC01000421.1 GCA_004173415.1 Lysobacteraceae bacterium | reverse complement strand
GTGATCTACACCGAGCCCGAGATCGCCTGGGTGGGCAAGACCGAACAGCAGCTCAAGGCCGAAGGCACGCCGTACAAGACCGGCAGCTTCCCGTTCGCGGCGATCGCGCGGGCCGTGGCCATGGGCGAACCGGCCGGTTTCGTGAAGGTGATCGCGCATGCCGAAACCGACCGCGTGCTTGGCCTGCACCTGGTCGGCGTGGGCGTGTCCGAACTGGTCCACGAAGGCGTCCTGGCGATGGAATTCAACGGCTCGGCCGACGACCTGGCCCGGATCTGCCACGCGCACCCGACCCTGTCCGAAGCGATCCATGACGCGGCCATGTCGGTCGACAAGCGATCGATCCACAAGGTCAACTGATCCAGCCGCACCCTCCGGGGTGCCATCGAGGGCGGGTCGTGTTAGCGCACGCCCGCCTTTTTCATTCCGGACCCAGCAAGAGGTCGAAGCACCACATGAAATCCATCTGCGTCTACTGCGGCTCCAACGCCGGCAGCAAGCCAGCCTATGCGGAGCGCGCCATGGCGCTGGGCGACCGCATCGCCAGGCAGGGACTGCGCCTGGTCTACGGTGGCGGCAACACCGGCCTCATGGGCGTGGTCGCCAATGCCGTGCTGGAGGCTGGCGGGCAAGTCACCGGAGTGATCCCGAAACAGCTGGTCGACTGGGAAGTCGCCCACCGCGGCCTCACCGAGCTGGAGGTCGTCGGTTCCATGCATGAGCGCAAGTCGCGCATGTTCGACCTGGCCGACGGCTTCGTCACCCTGCCCGGCGGCTTCGGCACCATGGAGGAGATCTTCGAGATGTTGACCTGGCGCCAGCTGGGCATCGGCAACAAGCCCTGCGCGTTCCTCGACGTGGACGGCTTTTACGCGCCGCTGATCGGCATGATCGACCGCATGGTCGAGGAGCGTTTCCTGCATGCGGACCAGCGTCAGGACCTGTGGCATGGCGAGGATATCGACGCGATGCTGGAGTGGATGCGCCACTACCAGCCGGCGCAGGCGTCCAAATGGATCGACGAGAAACGCAGGGGCGCGTTGCGCTAGGCGAACGGAACAGCAACCACGGCCGTGAATCCGGCGACGAGGACAGGAACCGATGACCATTGCCGAAAACTTCTCCGCCTTCCGCATCCACGATGACCAGGCCGGCTACCGTTCCGGGATCGAATCGATCTCGCTGGACGACCTCAATCCCGGCGAAGTGGTCATCAGGACTGCCTGGTCCTCGGTCAATTTCAAGGATGCGCTGGCCGGCACCGGCCAGGGCAAGATCCTGCGCCGGTTCCCGCTGGTCGGCGGCATCGACGTGGCCGGACACGTGGTCGCCTCGACCGACAAGGCGTTCAAGGAAGGCGATCCGGTGCTGGTCACCGGCAGCGGCCTGAGCGAAACCCGCGATGGCGGCTATGCAGGCTACGCGCGCCTGGACAGCCGCTGGGTCATTCCCATGCCCTCCGGCCTGGACCTACGCGAAAGCATGATTTTGGGCACGGCCGGCTTCACCGCCGCGCTGGCCTTGTACCGGATGCTGGAGAACCGGCAGACCCCCGCGCACGGACCGCTTGCGGTGACCGGGGCTACCGGCGGAGTCGGTTCGCTGGCGGTGGATATCTTCAGCAGCGCCGGATTCGAGGTCCACGCGATCAGCGGCAAGGCCGACCAGGCCGACTACCTGAAATCGATCGGGGCAAGCCAGGTACTCGGCCGTGAAGCGCTGGCCAGCACCCGGCCGATGGAATCGGTGCGCTTCGGCGGCGGCCTGGACAATGTCGGCGGAGGCATGCTGGCGAGCCTGCTGGCGCAGACCGCGCCCTACGGAAACGTCGCCTCGGCCGGCCTGGTGGCGGGCCACGACCTGCCCGCCACGGTCATGCCTTTCATCATCCGTGGCGTCTCGCTGCTGGGTGTTGCCTCGGCCGGCACCGCCCGGTCCGTGCGCGACGATATCTGGCGGCATCTGGCCGACGACTGGAAGCCGGCCCACCTGGAGACCATCTGCACCCGGGAAATCACCCTGGAAGGTCTCCCTGGGGTGTTCAACGGCATGCTTTCCGGCGCTTCTTTCGGGCGCACTCTGGTCAGGATCGGATAAACGCGCTGATCGTCGACGATTCGCCTTCTCAGCTGCTGGGCATCCAGCGTATCGTCGAGAAGCTTGGCCACGAATCACTCACCGCCGAAGACGGCGCCGCAGGGGTAGAGGTCGCCAAGCGCGAGCTCCCCGACATGGTCCTGATGGACGTGGTGATGCCGAACCTCAACGGGTTCCAGGCCACCCGCACCCTGAGCCGCGAGGCCACGACCAAGCATATCCCAGTGATCCTGGTGACCACCAAGGATCAGGACACCGACCGCATGTGGGGCCTGCGCCAGGGCGCCAAGGCCTACCTGACCAAGCCGTTCTCCGAAGACGAGCTGGCCGAAGTCATCGAACGCATCTTCAGCACCACCGAGACGCCGCCCACCAGCGCAGCCTGAGCCCCTCGCCGGGCTGGCTGGTAACGAAAACGACGGGTAGCTACCCGTCGTTTTCGTTTGCGCCTTCGGCAAACGCGTTGGCCAACATCCGGTAGATACTGCGCTGGCGTTCGTTGATGGGACGCGGCGCGGTGATCTCCAGTTCCACGATCTGGTCGCCCGGCGGAGTGCCGGGCAGTCCGCGCCCCCGCAGGCGCAGCTTGCGGCCGGCTTCCGATTCGGCCGGAACCTTCAGGTCCACCGCTCCGCCCAGGGTGGGCACGCTGACCGTGGCGCCCAGCGCGGCCTGCCAGGGCGCGACCGGCAGGACGTGGATGATGTTGCGTCCGTCCACCTCGAACTGCGGATCGGCGGCGTACTCGACTTCCAGCAACAGGTTGCCACCGCCCTCGCCCTGCCCGGCCAGCCGGATCACCTGTCCGGGGCGCACGCCCTTGGGCACCCGCACGTCGAGCTGCCTGCCATTGAGGACCAGGCGGACGCTGCTGCCCTGGTACACCGCCTGCAGGGGTACCGACACCTTGGCCCGGCTGTCTCCCGGTGGCCGGGGCCCACGAGCGGGGCCGGCCTGCGCGCGCCTGCCGAACAGGCCTTCGAAGAAATCACTGAAACCGCCCCCGCCGGCGCCATCGCTGCCGAACACTTCCTCGAAGTCGAAACCCTGGCCGCCCGCGCCACCCCTGCCGAAATCAGGCGGAGGCCGGAACTCTTCGCCAGGGCGATAGCCCTGCGCGCGCACCTGGTCGTAGGCCTTGCGCTTCTGCGGGTCGCGCAGCGCCTCGTAGGCCTCGTTGACGGACTTGAACTTGTCTTCGGCGCCCGCTTCCTTGCTGACGTCCGGGTGGTA
>SEHC01000420.1 GCA_004173415.1 Lysobacteraceae bacterium | reverse complement strand
CTGATTCGCCAGCTTTTCGCAGGACACGAGCGGGGCTGTACCCGCCGTGCACACCATGTCGAAGGGGTACAAGGATGAAGAGTCTGTTCCGTCGCGTCGCCAGCCATTGGCTGCCGGCGATCTCGCTGCTGGCGCTGACCGCGCCGGCGTTGGCCAGCACCCTCAACCAGAACGTGTCGTGGACCATCGACCGGGCCGGGACCACCGCCAAGTACCGCGTGGTCGCCTACGGCGATTCCATCTACGCAGGCTACAACGGCTCGATCAGCAACGCCGCGCGCTACTCGGCGCCTACCGTCGACTCGGAGTACCTGTCGGCGCGCTGGAACGCCGACATCGAGAACATCCGCCGGGCCAAGTCGGGCGCGGTGGCCAAGGACGTCTACGACAACAAGATCGTGGGCGAGCGCTCGTACATGCAGGCGGCCTCCACCCGCGTGGTGACCTTCGAAATGTGCGGCAACGACGGATTGCAGGCGCGTTCGAGCTTCAAGTCGCAAACCGGTACCTGCAACTACGCCGGCATGGAGGCGGCGGTGAACTCGTGCAAGACCTACGTGGCCGCGGCGATGAACTACATCAACCTCAATGCCCACGCCAATACCCGGTTGAAGGTGATCTCCAACCTGTACTACCCGGGTTACAACGCCGACAACGTGCAGAGCTCCTGCAAGGACGCCGCTACTGGCCAGACGGTCAACATGCGCGACCGCTTCCTGCCGGCGATCGCCAGGATGAACTACTGGATGTGCGAGTACGCGCGCCAGAAGGGCTTCCAGTGCGCTGACAGCTTCGCCCAGTACATGGGCGCGGACTACGACAGCAACGGCGACGGCCAGGTCGACTCGGAGGCGCTCCGTTACGTTTCAGGCGAAAGCGAGGCCAGTTACGTCAACCGCATCTCGGTCGCGCTTCGCCCGACCTTGCGCGATGCCAACACCAAGTTCGTGACCGCGTCTAGTTCCTACGACTACATCCAGTCCGACGACGTGCACCCGACCTACACCGGCGGCACGGTCAGCGCCGGCCTGTGGGGCGGCAGCACCGGCAGCGGCGCTCCGCGCTACACCAGCTTCACCAATGGCCGCAGCCCGATCGCCAACAGCTACGGGCATGAGCGCATGGGCTGGGCACTGTCCGTCTACAACCCCGCAAGCCCGTAAGCGGCACGGTACCGGGTCGTGGCCGAGCGTCCGCCTTCGCAAGCCCCGTCGTCCGCACCGGACGGCGAGGGCGTGCGCACGGTAGCCAAGCCGCATCGCCGCCTTGGCCGGCCCTGGGCCGTGGCTGCGGCGGTCGGGGTACTGGCGGTCGCTGCGTGGTGGATCCTGGCCAGCAGTGCGGCGCCGGGGCCGCGATCTGCGCCGGCGTTGCCGGAAGAAGTGGAACAGAACGCGGCCGGACCCATTCCCGGCCGCGTCCCCCCTTCGTATTCCCCCCCGGTCGAGGAATCGTCCGATATGCCCAGCAAGGATCCCGATGACCTGGCTGCCTACTTCCGACCCGGCGATCCCGAGCCGACCGGCGCCGAGGTGATCACCGCCCTGCAACAGGCCGGGGTGCGTACCGGGCTGGGTGCGTTCAATCCGCCGGGCACCAGCCCGCCGCTGGACGGGCTGGCGGTACCCCCGGGTTTCGAACTGCCGCCGGGCTATGTCCGCCACCACCAAGTGACCGACGAAGGCGTGCCGATCGAACCGATCCTGATGTTCTCGCCCGATTTCACCCTGCATGACGCGCAGGGCCGACCGATCCCGATGCCGGCCAACCGCGTGGTGCCGCCCGGGCTGGCTCCCCCGGGCATGCCGGTGCGCCTGGTCCGGATCGGCAAGCCTTGAGCACGCACGGAGTCCACTGATTGACCACGGAGCGGTTGTCCTTCCCGCGCTGGCGCAACCTTGCCGGCCTGCTCGCCTCAGCCCTGTTGCTCGCCGCCTATGCCCGCTTCCCGCAGGCCTGGCCGCTGGGTTTCGTCGCCCTGGTGCCCTGGCTGCTGGCCCGCGACGGCGACCGCTCGGCGGCCGGCGCGCTGCTGCACGGCGTGCTGATGAGCGTGGCCTTCATGGCCGTGGTGTTCGGCTGGTTCGGCTCGGCGATCGGCGCCTACACCGGCATCGGCGCCTTGCCGGCGACGGCGGCGCTGCTGGTGCTGGCGCCGTTGCTGCAGCCGCAACTGGTCGCCTACGCCCTGGTCCGGCACCTGGCGGGACTTCGCCACGGACCACTCTTGCGTGCCCTGGCGGCCGGCTCGGCCTGGGTGGCCTGCGAATGGGCCATGCCGAAGCTGCTTGGCGACACCCTGGGGCACGGGCTGTTTCCGGCAGCCGC
>SEHC01000419.1 GCA_004173415.1 Lysobacteraceae bacterium | reverse complement strand
GACATCGGCGCCTTCTTCGCCACCCAGAAGGGCGGCGCCGGCCTGGCCGACGACACCCTGATCGCCGAGGGCGACTACAAGGGCATGAAGTTCTACGAAGTCGGCCAGAAGCTGTACCGCGGCGGCGACGCCAGCCGCGGCATCCCGGCCTGCATGGCCTGCCACGGCCCCAGCGGCGCCGGCAACCCCGGCCCGGCCTATCCGCACGTCGGCGGTCAGCACCAGGAATACGCGGCGCGGCGCCTGCAGGAATACCGCACCGGCACCAGCACCGAGAAGGACCCGACCCTGTTCAACGTCATGGCCCAGGTCACCAAGCAGCTGACCGACCAGGAAATCCAGGCCCTAGGCACCTATCT
The DNA here is from genome assembly GCA_004173415.1 of Lysobacteraceae bacterium. Lineage (GTDB taxonomy): Bacteria > Pseudomonadota > Gammaproteobacteria > Xanthomonadales > Xanthomonadaceae > Pseudoxanthomonas_A. Next base: position 2,385 of record SEHC01000419.1, on the reverse strand, counting down.
GCAGGGCCTGCACGATCGCGCCGACGATGCGGCCGCCGGCACCGCGCCCGCCGCCGCGCCCGCGCCGGCCACGCCCGCGGCACCGGAAGCGCCGGCCGCGGCGCCGGCCGAGCCAGCCCCCCAGCAATCGTGATCCCGGCCCGCCTGGCGCGGTCGCGGAACCACAGCTGATGTTCATTGCGCCGGTCCGATCATGGCCGGCGTTTCTATTTGTGCCCGGAGCCCCTTGATGAAAGCCGCCCGCCTGTTGATGTTGCTGCTCGCGCTGGTGCCGCTGGCCGCCGCCGCCCAGACCGCTCCCGCCGCGCCGGTGGAAGGCAGCGACTATGTCCTCATCGCCGACGGCAAGCCCTACGCACCGCTCAAGGGCAAGGTCGAGGTGGTGGAAGTGTTCGGCTACACCTGCGTCCACTGCGCGCATTTCCAGCCGGTCCTCAGCGCCTGGCAGAAGAAGCAGCCGTCCTGGGTCCGCTTCACCCCCGTGCCGGCGGCGTTCGGCGGCTACTGGACGCCGTATGCGCGCGCCTATTACGCCGCGGCCAAGCTGAAAGTGCTGGCCAAGACCCACGACGAGGTCTTCAAGGCTCTGCACGACACCGGCAGCCTGCCGATCCAGAATGCCTCCAGCGAGGAAATCGCGGCCTTCTACGCCACCCATGGCGCCGACCCCAAGGCCTTCGTCGCGGCGATGGACAGCGCGGCCACCGACCTGCTGCTGGAACGCTCGCGGGACTTCGCCCTGGCCACCGGGGTCGAGGGCACGCCCAGTCTGGTGGTCAACGGCAAGTACCGGGTCACCGGTCGCAACTACGACGACACCCTGCGGATCCTCGACTACCTGGTCGCGCGGGAGCGCGCCGCGGGCAAGTAACGCGTCCGTAACGCCGCGCCCATGAATATGAATCCCTGATCGGGTGCCGGCCACTGTGGCCGGTCCACGCTTTCCAAATCCTTGCCGGAGTTCCTGCCATGAAGTGTTCTTCCAAACTGATCGCCCTGACGCTGGTCGCGCTGCTCTCGGCCTGCGGCCCGAAGAACGAAGCCGCCGCCCCGGCAGCGGCCGACCCGGTGGCCAGCGCGCCGGTCGCACCGGTGACCGAGCCGGCGCCGCCGGCCGCCGCCGAAGCCGCCACCGCCACTGATGCCGCGCCGGTGGCCCCGGTTGCCGCCACTCCGCCCAGCGGCCCGGAGCCGGTGGCCGGCACCGACTACATCCAGATCGACAACGGCCAGCCGTTTGCGCCGGTGGCGGGCAAGATCGAGGTCGCCGAAGTGTTCGGTTACACCTGCCCGCACTGCGCCCAGTTCGAGCCGCTGATCAATACCTGGAAGCGCAAGCAGCCGGCCGACGTGCAGGTGACCGCGGTGCCCGCCGCCTTCGGTGGCTACTGGATCACCTACGCGCGCGCCTTCTACGCAGCCGAGACCCTGGGCGTGCTGGCCAAGAGCCATGACGCGATGTTCAACGCCCTGCACGTGCAGCGCAGCCTGGACCCGAATGCCAGCCCGGAGAAGATCGCCGGTTTCTACGCCCAGTACGGCGTCGACCCGAAGACCTTCGTCGCGACCATGTCCAGCTTCGGCGTGGAAACCAAGCTCAACCGGGCCAAGCAGTTCGCGATGCGCTCCAAGGTGGAGGGCACCCCTTCGATCGTGGTCGCCGGCAAGTACCTGGTCTCGATCGACCAGCGCGGCTATGACGTGCTGTTCAACACGGTCGAGCACCTGGTGGCGCGCGAGCGCGCGGTGCGCGGCGGCGCGGCGAACTAAGCGCTACAGCGACTACGTGACCCGCAGCTGGTCGCATGCCATCTCGGCCGGCAAGCGGGTCAGCCTGGATTCGATCGCGAAGATGGCCGGCGAGCACGACATCGTCGGCCTGCAGGAGGCCGACCCCGGCAGCCTGCGTTCGGGGTTCACCAACCAGACCCACTACCTGGCCGAACAGGGCGGTTTCGACTACTGGAGCCACCAGCCGAACCGCAACGTGGCGCGGGTGGCTTCCAGCGCCAACGGATTGCTGAGCCGGATCGAGCCGGTGGAAGTCAGCGACCATTCCCTGCCCGGCCGCCTCGGTGGCCGCGGGGTGCTGATGGCGCGCTTCGGCCAGGGCGACCGCGGGCTGGTGGTGGCCGTGGCGCACCTGTCGCTGGGCGCGGCCTCGCGGCATTCGCAGCTGTCCTTCATCGCCGAGCTGCTGGCCGACCATCCGCATGCCGTGCTGATGGGCGACTTCAACTGCGTGCCCGACCGTCCCGAGATGGAGCTGCTGTACAAGCGCACCTACCTGCGCCCGCCGCAGTTCTGCGTTCCGACTTTTCCCAGCTGGCGTCCGCAGCGGGCCATCGACCACATCCTGGTCAGCGAGAACCTGGGCTTCGCCGA
>SEHC01000418.1 GCA_004173415.1 Lysobacteraceae bacterium | reverse complement strand
TCCACCAGGTGGGCGATCTTCTCGATGATCACCCGGGTCTTGCCGCTGCCGGCGCCGGCCAGGACCAGCAGCGGGCCTTCGCAGTGCCGGACCGCGTCGCGTTGGGGTTGGTTGAGGGAGTTCATGCAGGAGGCGCCATCTATGCCATCAGTTTACAGACATTGCCGCGGCCGCCGGCCTAGGATTGCCGGGTGAGCTGGCAACCGTAACGCGCTGGCGACGATCACGCGCCTGGCGGCGTAGCTGGATGGGCCGGCCAGTGTCGGCGCATCCGGACCTGCGCTGGCGCCGCGAGGGCCTGCACGCCTACGCCAACAAGAACTACGACGAGGCCATGCAGTACTTCCTGCGCGCGGCGCGCTACGCCGACAAGCCGGCCCAGGCGATGATCGCCGAGATGTACTGGAAAGGGATCGGCGTGGCCCAGGACCGCGCCCTCGGTTATGCCTGGATGGACCTGGCGGCCGAGCGCTTCTATTCCAACTTCGTGATCATCCGCGAGCAGTACTGGGAAACGCTGGATGCCGCCACCCAGGCCCAGGCGATCGAACGCGGCCAGCCGTTGCTGGCCGAGTACGGCGATGCGGCGGCCAAGCCGCGGATGGCCAGGATCCTGCGCAAGCAGCGCGCCGGTACCGGCAGCCGGGTCGGGTTCACCGGCAACCTGCAGATCATTCCCTTCACCGGCCCCAACGCCGGCACCGGCCTGTCGATCCGCGCCGACGAGTACTACGCGCCCAAGTACTGGCAGGCCGACAAGTACTTCGAATGGCAGGACCAGATGTGGAACGCGCCGCCCTCGCGCAAGGGCAAGGTCGAGGTGGGCGAGCTGCAGGACATCGGCAAGAATCCGCCACCCAAGGACTCCCCGTGAGGGTGCTGCCCGCGGCGGCGGCCCGTCGCGATGGCGCGCGCGTGCTGGGTCCCGCGCTGGCCCTGTTCGCCCTCATGCTGGCCGGACCGTACGCGAGCGCGGAGACGCCGGCGGAAACCCCGCGCGAGGTGATTACCCGCAAGCAGCAGGAAGTGCTGGCGACGCGCACCTTCCTCAATGCGCACCCCGACATGAAGTACCGGCAGGAAGGCTGGGTGGCCTACCAGGCGGGCGACCATGCCAAGGCCATGGCCCATTTCAGGAAGGCCTCCCTGTACGCGGACAAGGCCTCGCAGGCGATGGTGGCCGAGATGCTGTGGAAGGGCATCGGCGTCCCGGCCGATGCGCCGATGGCCTATGCGTGGGCCGACATGGCGGCCGAGCGGGGCTATCCCCAGTTCATCCGTCTGCGCGAGCAGTACTGGCGCCAGCTCGACCCGTCGCAGCGCGAGCGCGCGGTGCAGCAAGGCCAAGTGCTGCTGGCCGAGTATTCCGATGACGTGGCCCGCCCGCGCATGGCGCGATTCATGAAGAAGGCGAAGCAGCGGGCATTCCGGACCAGCCACTCGGTGAGCCAGGCCAAGGAGGTGCGCGTGCCGAACCAGTCCGGCACCGGCATGGTCAACATTCCGGGCAGCCGCTTCTACGATGCGAAGTTCTGGGATCCGCCGCAGTACCAGGCGTGGCAGGACGCAGTCTGGAAAGACCTGCCCCAGGGCACGGTCGACGTGGGCGAGCTGGAGCAGGTGAAGCCGAAACCGTGATCATCCGCGTGGGTGGGGCGATAGAATTGGCGGCATGGCCAAGCTCTATTTCTACTATTCGGCGATGAACGCCGGCAAGACCACCACCCTGCTGCAGTCCGCGCACAACTACAGCGAACGCGGCATGCGCGTGGCCATCCTGACCCCGAAGCTGGACCATCGCGCCGGCGGCGGCGTGGTCGCCTCGCGGATCGGCCTGAGCGCCGAGGCCATCGCCTTCGACCGCGACGTCGACCTGCAACGCCTGGTCGGCGACGACATCGAACGCCACGGCAGGCTGGATTGCGTGCTGGTCGACGAGGCCCAGTTCCTGTCTGGCCTGGGCCGACGAGCTGACCGAGATCAAGACCATCTGCCACAGCGGCAAGAAGGCGACCATGACCGTGCGCGTGGACGCGCAGGGGCACGCGGTGCAGGACGGCCCGCAGGTGGAGATCGGCGGCAACGAGCGTTACGTGTCGGTCAGCCGCGCCGAGTTCAAGAAGATCGCGCGCGGCGAGGGCAGCATCGAGCCGATGCAGGCGCCGCTGCCGCTGGGATGAGGACGCCGTTGCGACGGCCCGCCGCGCCGCGACGGGTAAGATGCGCGCACGCTTGCCGCTGACTGGAACGATGGCCGATCTTCCCGCGCCCGATGCCGATGCCGCCCGCCACAGCCAACAGCTGGAGGCGCTGCTGCGTGCCGAGATCCTGCAGGCCGGCGGCTTCATCCCGTTCTCCCGCTTCATGGAGCGCTGCCTGTATGCACCCGGGCTGGGCTACTACAGCGCAGGCAGCACCAAGTTCGGCACGGCCGGGGATTTCGTCACCGCCCCGGAGCTGGGTCCGCTGTTCGCCGGCTGCATCGCCGCGGCGGTGGCGCCGGTGCTGCAACAGCTGGGGCCGGACGCCGGCTTCGTGGAAATCGGCGGCGGCAGCGGCGCCTTCGCCGAGGTCGCGCTAAAGCGCCTGCTGGCCCTGGACGCGCTGCCGGCGCGCTACGCGATCCTGGAACCCTCGGCCGACCTGCGCGAGCGCCAGCGCGAACGGCTGGGACGGACGCTGATCCCGCCGGTGTTCGAACTGGTCGAGTGGCTGGACGGGCCGCCGGAAGCGGAGTGGAACGGCGTGCTGTTCGCCAACGAGGTGATCGATGCGCTGCCCACCCCGCGCTTCACCCTGCGCGAGGGCGAGGTGTTCGAGGAACACGTGGCGGTGGACGGCGAGGGCCGCTTCGTCCGCCAGGACCGTCCCGCCGACGCGCTGCTGGCCGCGGCGGTGCGCCATGTCGAGCGCTACCTGGGAACTGTATTCCCCGACGGCTACCGTTCCGAACTGCTGCCGCACCTGCCGTACTGGCTGCAGGCGGTGATGGGCGGGCTGGGCGAGGGCGCCATGCTGTTCGTCGATTACGGTTATCCGCGCCGCGAGTACTACCAGCCGCAGCGGGACAGCGGCACCTTGCGCGCCTTCTATCGCCACCAGGTCCACAACGACGCCTACCTCTGGCCCGGCCTGCAGGACCTGACCGCTTCGGTCGACTTCACCGCCCTGGCCGAAGCGGGCACCCAGGCCGGATTCGAGCTGGCCGGCTACTGCACCCAGTCGGTCTTCCTGCTCGGCAACGGGCTGCCGCAGCTGCTGGAAGAAGCCGAGGCGCGCGCGCCTGCCGAGCGCCTGCAGCGCCTGCGCAACGAGGCCCGCCAGTTGACCCTGCCCAGCGAAATGGGCGAACGCTTCCAGGTGATGGGCTTCTCGCGTGGGGTCGACCTGGACGCGGCGTTCCTGGCCGGCGACCTGACATGGCGACTGTAGTGGGCGGCGGCCTGAAGCCGTTGCGCTGGCCGCGGCTGTGGCTGGGGCTGTGGTCGCTGGCGATCCTGTGCGTCATCGCGGTCTGCCTGGCCCCGCTGGACGGGCTGCCGCCGCTGCCGCAGAACAGCGACAAGGTCGAACACCTGCTGGGATATTTCGTGCTGGCCGCCGCGGCGGTGCAACTGTTCGGCGGCCGCGCGCTGGTAACGGCGGCGTTCGGGCTGGTGGCGATGGGCATCGGCATCGAGTTCGCCCAGGGCATGACCAGCTACCGCTCAGCCGATCCCTGGGACGCCCTGGCCAACACCGCCGGCGTGTTGTTGGGCCTTGCCATCGCCCTCAGCCCGTGGCGCGACCTGCTGCTGCGCCTGGAGCGCCGCGTTTCGCCGGGGCGGCGGTGAGCCGGGCGGCCCCGGGGCGGCGTTGCCCGCCTGACGCGCGTGCCGCGCCCGGACGCTAGGCCGATGCAGGCCATGCCTCCATCCGAACGCTACCGCCAGGCCTTGGCCGCCTTCCAGCAGGGCCGGCACGCCGATGCGCTGGCGCTGCTGCGCGCGCTGCTGGCCGAGCATCCCGGCCATGGCGACGGCTGGAACCTGGCCGGCGTGATCCAGGACATCGGCCGCGACCCGGTCTCGGCCAGCGCCTGCTTCGAGCGCGCCATCGCCGCCGGGGCCGGCGCCGGGGCGATGGCCAACCTGGGCCTGGCCCGGCAGAAACTCGGTCGCTGGGAGCTGGCCGAGCAGGCCTACCGCCAGGCGATCCAGCACGACCCGGGCCATGCCCTGGCCTGGCAGAAGCTCGGCGCGCTGCTGGCCCTGCTCAAGCGCGGCCATGAGGCGCTGCACTGTTATCGCGAAGCGCTGCG
>SEHC01000417.1 GCA_004173415.1 Lysobacteraceae bacterium | reverse complement strand
GTTTCCAGCTGGACCACGCCGCCATCGCTCATCGCCGTGTTCTGCCCGGTCGGCTCGGTGTCGTTCTCGTGCTGGATGCGCGGCGCATCGCCGGCTTCCTGCAGGTTCATGCCGAAGTCGACCAGGTTCATCACGATCTGCACATGGCCTTGCGGCTGCATCGCACCGCCCATCAGGCCGAAGCTGGCGAAAGGTTTTCCGTCTTTCGTGATGAAGGCCGGAATGATGGTCTGGAACGGGCGCTTGCCGGGCGCGTAGCTGTTGGGATGGCCGGGCTTGAGCACGAACATCTCACCGCGGTCCTGGAGGATGAAGCCCAGTCCCGGCGGGGCCATGCCGCTGCCCATGCCGCGGTAGTTGGACTGGATCAGCGACACCATCATGCCGTCGGCATCGGCCATGGTCAGGTAGATGGTGTCGCCTTCGTCGAGCTCGGCCGGGGTGCCGGGCTGCACTTCCTTGAGCACCTTGTCCGCGGAGATCAGCCTGCGGCGCGCCTCCGCATACGGTTTGGAGATGAGCCTGGCCACCGGCGCCGGTTGGAACGCCGGATCGGCGTACCAGCGCGCGCGGTCGGCGAAGGCCAGCTTCTTGGCTTCGACGAACAGGTGCACGTGCCGGGCGCTGCCGTAGGCGATCTTCGAGAAGTCGTAGCCTTCCAGCACGTTGAGCATCTGCAGTGCGGCGATGCCCTGGCCGTTGGGTGGCAGTTCCCACACGTCGTAGCCGCGGTAGTTGGTGCTGACCGGCTCGACCCACTCGCCCTGGTGCGCGGCCAGGTCCTCGTAGCTGAGGAAGCCGCCATTGGCCTGGAAGTAGGCGCCGATGCTGCGGGCGATGTCGCCCTTGTAGAACGCATCGCGGCCGCCGTCGGCGATCTTCTGCAGGGTGTCGGCCAGGTTCGGGTTCTTCCACAGTTCGCCGGTGCGCGGCGCGCGGCCGTCGAGGGTGAACTGTTCCTTGAAGCCGGGATACGGCGACAGTCGCGGCACCGAACGGGCCCAGTAATAGGCGATGGTCTCGGCCAGCGGATGGCCCTCGCGCGCATAGCGGATGGTCGGCGCCAGCACGTCCTTGATCGGCAGCCTGCCGAAACGGCCGTGCAGGGCGAACCAGCCGTCGACCGCGCCGGGCACGCTGACCGGCAGCGGGCCCAACGCCGGGATGTCCTTCAGCCCCTGGGCCTGGAAGTGGGCCAGGGTCAGCGATTGCGGCGAGCGGCCCGAGCCGTTGTAGCCGTGCAGCTTGCCGGTCTTCGGGTCCCAGACGATGGCGAACAGGTCGCCGCCGATGCCGTTGCCGGTCGGCTCCATCAGCCCGAGCGCGGCGTTGGCGGCGATCGCCGCATCGACCGCGCTGCCACCCTGCTTCATCACGTCCAGGGCGATCTGCGTGGCCAGCGGATGCGAGGTGGCGGCCATGGCCCTGGGCGCGATCACCTCGGAGCGGGTGGCGAAGTCGCGCCCGGTGATGCGGTCGGCGGCCGGGGCCGGGGCGGCCAGCAGGAGGAGCAGGGAGGGCAGCAGGATCGACGGGGCGAGGCGCATGGTCTTCACTCGGCTGTGGGGGCACCGCGGGCTGCGGCACACGGGGATCAACGACGGCGGAACCAGCCGGTGATGCTGTATCGGTCGTCGCGGGCCCACGGCGCCACCAGGCTGACCTGGTGCGCCTGCGGCACCCGGAACAGGCTCAGCGAATTCCAGTGCGGATGGAAGGTGTCCACGACCTCGCCCGCCGCATCGGTGAACTGCAGCAGGCCGCCCCAGTCCGACTCCCAGTCACGGCTCAGGTTGATCACGTAGGCGAAGGCGCGATCCTCGTCGCTGGCGCTGTCGCTGTGCTGCTTGAGGAAATGGCCGGGCCGGTAGCGCGCGGCGATCGCGCTGACCATGCGCAACTGCGGGTCGCCGGTCAGCTCGCGGGCGAACTCGAGGAAGGGTTCGCTGTTGAGGAAGTCGACCACCACGTGCAGGACCAGCTCGGGGTCCAGGCCGTCGCGGCGCGCCTCCAGCATCCGGTAACGGTCGAACACGAACTCGAACTCGTCGCGAGCCCGTGCATACACCAGCTGCAGCAGCGCCTGGCGCTGGGCTTCGTCGTCGACGGCGTTGGCCGCCTGCGGCGGGACCGGACGGTCGCTGCGCAACGCCGGTTCCCAGCGGACCTCGTTGCGCAGGCAATCGCGCAGGCGCCGGGCCGAGGGCTCCTGCAGGAACCCGGGGATCTGCACCCGCCCCTGCGATGCCAGGCGGCTGCGGTACGGGGCGATATCCAGTTCGTTGCTGATCATGGATTGCTGATCATGAAGCGCGGTGCCGGGGTGGCGTGGACCGGCCTGGCCACGCCCCCG
>SEHC01000416.1 GCA_004173415.1 Lysobacteraceae bacterium | reverse complement strand
GAACAATTCCGGGCGCACCCCGGGCACGAACAGCTTGCTACGCATGGACCAGGCTTTTCATGTCGCGCAGTGTGCGGGAAACGGAAGCGAAGAAAAGTCCTTGGTCGGATATTCAGAAGCAACTTTTAATTTCGATTGCTACGGCCATGTTGCCGGCCCGGGAGTGAGCGCGGGCGCGAGTAACGCGCCGCCGGCCGAGACCTGCAGGTGGTCAACGCCGGGGCCGCGCTTGTCCGCATTCATTCAAGGCAAAAAAAAGGCCCGGCAAGCCGGGCCTTCCTCCCCAAGACGATTACTTCTTGGAGGAATCGGTTTCGTCGGTGACCTTGTTGTCCGGGTCATCCGGCATTTCGACCGTGGCGGTGGGGACCTCGACGGTCACTTCCTTGCTGCCGACGTCCACTTCCGGCGTTTCCACGTCGTACTTGGGCAACTGGCCGCCCTGGGCCTTGACTTCGACGTCGGGCAGTTCGCCTTCCTGGGTCTTCTCGACCTTGCAACCGGCCAGCGAGACCACCAGCGCGGCGGCGGCGGTGAACAGGATTGCGGTATTGCGTGCGGGCTTGCTCATGTTGCTACTCCTTATCTTGCGTGTCGGATGACGAGGGCGTGTGCGGCGCCTGGAACGTGCGCGGGCTGAAGCTGAGGCCGCGTCCAGTGGCCAGACTATCGGGGTGGCATTGTGTAAGCCGCGTGAGGTTGGCGAAGCGGCTAAAGGCAACGATTCAGGAACGCGGCGATCATTCGTCCGATGTGATGGAAAGACGCTGCGCCTGTCACCCGCAGGCAACTCGTCGCTGCGTACGTTGCGCGGCACTGGCACCGACCGGCGCCAGACGCAATCACACAGCAAGGAGCCTCAACATGAGCGATATCAAGAAAGACCACAGCATTGGTGCGGGTACGGGTGCAGTCGGCGGCGCGATCGCGGGCGGCACGGTGGGTTCGGTAGCCGGTCCGATCGGCACCGTGGTCGGTGCGGTCGTCGGCGGCGTCGTCGGCGCCAAGACCGGCGATGCGATCGCCGAAGCGGTCAACCCGACCGAGTACCTGAGCCAGTTCGAGCGCAGCTACCGCGATGCCCCGTATTACGCCCAGGGCCGCGAATGGTCGGACTACAAGCCTGCCTACCAGTACGGCTACGACACCTATGGCCAGTACCGCGGCCAGAAGTTCGAGGACGTCGAGAACGACCTGGAGCGCAACTGGGACTCGACCCGCGCCAACTCGAAGCTGGCCTGGAACGAGGCCCGCGGCGCGGTGCGCGACGGCTGGCACAACATCGAGCGCGCCCTGCCGGGCGACTTCGATCGCGACGGCCGCTGAGCCAGCGCTACCGGTGGCCGTGAGGCCGCCGGCCTGAGTGGGGCCGGTCGGCATGAGCCGTCCGGCGATGCCCAGGAATGCTGCAACCGGGACCCCGCCTCGCGCGGGGTCTCTTTTTTTCCAGATGTGACGCGGGCCAGGCACCACGCCTTGCCGCTTTCGTCCGGCAGCCCGCGTTGTCCAAGCACCTCGACGGGCTCCGGCCTGCTGTCGAACCACGGCCCGCTGCTTCGTCGCTTTGCCGACCTTCGCAGGAGAACTCCCATGGGCGACCTCATCGTCGAACAGATCATCAGCGCCGACGGTTATGCCGAGGACGCGCAGGGCGGGATCGGCTTCTTCGAGAATGCGGCCAGCCTCAACGATGAAGACCGGCAGCAGTTGCGCCTGCTGCAGTCGGTGCGCGCGATCGTGCTGGGCCGGCGCACCTATGCGATGTTCGCCGGCTACTGGCCGGACGCCGATCCTGGCTGCGAGCCGGTCGCCGGGCCAATCAACGCGCTGCCGAAATTCGTCGTTTCCCGCACCCTCAAGCAGGCACCCTGGGGCCGGCACACGCCGGCCAGCGTGCTGGACGGCGACGGGGTGGCGTCGGTGCGCGCGTTGCGACAACGGGTGCAGGGCGACCTGATCGTCTGGGGCAGCCTGACCCTGGCCGACGCACTGCTAGCCGCGGGCGAGGTCGACGTATTGCGCCTGCGCATCCTGCCCCTCCTGATCGGCTGCGGCCGTGGCTTAACCCCACCGGGCCTCGGCACCCGCGCCCTGGCCCTGGAACAGGCGCACTCGCACCCGAGCGGCCTGGTGGTGCTCCAGTATCGGATCGGATCCCGCTAGGCGACCGCGGTCCTCAGTGCGCAAGTCCCAGGAACGTGCGCAGCCGCGCCAGTTCCTCGTCCAGTGCGTCGCGGAAGGCGGGATCCCGCGGCAACGCGCCGTCGACCGAATGCAGTTCGGCTTGCAGACCCTGCGCCGACACCGAGAGGTTGCCCCAGCCGATCACCCGTTCGCCCCACAGCATCGGCAAAGCGTAGTAACCCAGC
>SEHC01000415.1 GCA_004173415.1 Lysobacteraceae bacterium | reverse complement strand
TCCAGGTGGTCGCGCACGAACTGCTTGTCGTAGCTCGGCGGGCTGGTGCCGACTTGATACTCGTCGGCCGGCCAGTAGCGCGAGGAATCCGGGGTCAGCATCTCGTCCATCACGTACAGGCGGCCATCGGCGTCGCTGCCGAACTCGAACTTGGTGTCGGCCAGCAGGATCCCGCGTTCGGCGGCATAGGCCGCGGCGAAGGCATAGATGCGCAAAGTCGCATCACGCACGCGCTCGGCCAGCTCCGGACCCACCGCCTTGACCATGGTGTCGAAATCGATGTTCTGGTCGTGGTCGCCGACCGCGGCCTTGGTCGAGGGGGTGAAGATCGGTTCGGGCAGCTTCTCGGCCTGGCGCAGGCCGTCGGGCAGGGCGATGCCGCTGACCGCGCCGGTGCGCTGGTAGTCCTTCCAGCCGCTGCCGATCAGGTAGCCGCGGGCGATGGCTTCGACCGGTACCGGCTTCAGCCGCTTGGTCACCACGCTGCGCCTGGCATACAGCGCCGGGTCCACGCCCGCGGGCAGCACCGAGGCCACGTCGATCCCGGTCAGGTGGTTGGGCAGCAGGTGGGCGGTCTTCTCGAACCAGAAATTGGAGATCTGGCAGAGCATCTCGCCCTTGCCGGGAATCGGGTCGGGAAGGACCACGTCGAACGCGCTCAGCCGGTCGGTGGCCACCATCAGCAGGTAGTCGCCGGGCGGCGCGTCGGCAGGCAGGCGCTCGCGTGGCAGGTCGAACACATCCCGCACCTTGCCGCGATGGCGCAAGGTCAGGCCGGGCAGGTCGGATTGGGTCAGGGTCGTGGGCATTGAGGCCTTGGTCCGCGTACGCAAGAGAGCCGGCCGCCAAGTTTACGACGCGCGGGCGGGGCTGTGCCGTAAAATGCGGGACTGAACGGAAACAGGGCCGCCGATGAACCGCTGGTATGGAAAATTGCTCGGCCTGATCGCCGGCGCGCTGCTGTTCCGGCCCAACCCGCTGTTCGGCGCGCTGATCGGCCTGATCATCGGCCATGCCTTCGACCAGGACTGGTTCAAGCTGGCCCGCGACAATCCCTATCGCGTGTTCAACCTGACCAGCGAAGCGAGCGATGCGGAGATCGAGCAGGCCTATCGCCGGCTGATCTCCCAGTACCATCCCGACAAGATGTCGGGCGCGGCCGAAGAGCTGCGCCGGCAGGCGGAAAAGAAGGCCGGCGAAATCAACGCCGCCTACGACCGCATCCAGAAGCTGCGCAGGCGCTGAGCCCGCGCCGCCACCGTCCGTCCCACGGGAAGTGAATTCCATGTCCGACTGCCTGATCGCCCCGTCCATCCTTTCCGCCGATTTCGCCCGCCTGGGCGAGGAAGTGGACAACGTGCTCAAGGCCGGTGCGGACTGGGTGCATTTCGACGTGATGGACAACCACTACGTGCCCAACCTGACCATCGGCCCGCTGGTCTGCAGCGCCCTGCGCAAGCACGGGGTGACCGCGCCGATCGACGTGCACCTGATGGTGCAGCCGGTCGACCGGCTCGTGCCGGACTTCGCCGAAGCCGGGGCCAGCGTGATCAGCTTCCATCCCGAAGCCAGCAACCACGTCCACCGGACCATCCAGCTGATCAAGTCGCATGGCTGCCAGGCCGGCCTGGTGCTCAACCCGGGCACCCCGGTCGAGGTCCTGGACTGGGTGCTCGAGGACCTGGACCTGGTCCTGGTGATGTCGGTCAACCCGGGCTTCGGCGGCCAGGCCTTCATACCCTCGGCGCTGGACAAGCTGCGCGCGGTGCGCAAGCGGATCGACGCCACCGGCAAGCCGATCCGGCTGGAGATCGATGGCGGGGTCAAGGCCGACAACATCGGCCAGATCGCGGCCGCCGGCGCCGATACCTTCGTCGCCGGTTCGGCGATCTTCAACGCGCCCGACTATGCGGAGACGATCGGCCGGATGCGCGCCGCGGTGGCCGCTGCACGCGCCGGCTAGCGCAACGAAAAAGGCGGAAGCCTGCTCTTCCGCCCCGTGGAATATTTGGAGGCTGATCCTGCCTCCGCCCGTCGTCCCTGCTATGGCCTTCGATACTACGGGGCGGTTGTGACGGCGAGGTGACATGGGCCGCGCCCGCCAGCGAAGCCATCGCACGCCGGGGATGGCTGCTAGGCTGCGGCTTCCCCCACTTGAGGCAAGTGCATGGCCCAGCCGCGTTGGTGCCTGATTCTCAACGGCAAGTCCGCTGGCGACGACGCCCTGCGCGAGGCGGTCGCCACGATGCGCGAGCGCGGCATCGCCCTGTCCGTGCGCGTGACCTGGGAAGCGGGCGATGCCGAGCGCCATGTATCCGAAGCGATCGCCGAAGGCGTGGACACGCTGGTCGCGGCCGGCGGCGATGGCACG
>SEHC01000414.1 GCA_004173415.1 Lysobacteraceae bacterium | reverse complement strand
CCCCCCAGCGCGGCGCTGCCGCCGGCTTCGACCAGCAGTTTCGGCAGCCAGGTGAACATCGAATAGGTGATCAGCGAGGTCATGCCGAACATCAGGGCCATGCCCCAGGCGACCGGAGACCGCCAGGTGCGGCCGCCGGTGGCGGGCCCGGCCAGTTCAGGCGCCTCGTCGGTGGCGGCCACCGCGCGATCATGGACCTGCGCCAGCGGCGAGGCGTGGCGGCGCTCGATGACCAGCAACGCGGCCCAGGGCAGCGTCGCCACGGCTGCGAACAGGGCCCAGGAGCCCAGCGATACCTGCCAGTTGACCGCCGTGGCCAGCGGCACCGCGAACAACGCCGGCAGGATCGTCCCCAACTGCAGCACGGTGATGTACAGCGTGCTGACCGTGCCGACGCGATCGGCGAAATAGCGCTTCACCAACGGTGGCAGGACGATGTTGCCGATGCCCATGCCGGCCAGGGCGATCGCCGAACCGACCAGCAGCCCGGCCGTGCCGCCGGCGGCCGGGCGCAGCAGCAATCCCGCAGCGGCCAGCAGCATCGCCATCAGCGCGGTCCGCTCCAGGCCGATGCGGTGGGCGATGCCCGGGGTCAATGCGCCGAAAAGGGCAAAGGCGGCGGTCGGCATCATCCCGAACACGCCGGTCATGGTCGCGCCGAAGCCGAAGCTGCGGCCCAGCTCGTCGAGCAGCGGGGTCAGCGAGGTCACCGCCGTGCGCAGGTTGAACGCGGACAGCACGATGCCGGCCAGGACCAGGCCGCGGCCGGACCAGAGGGATTTGGAAAAGGAGTGGGTGTCGCGGTGGGGCGGCGCGGGATTGTGCATGCGCGGCCATTATCGTCGATGCCTGCACCGCGAAAGGCCCGGCAACACTGCATCCGTTCCACACTGGCGCCGCAACAGCTGCCGGGCGGATACGAAAAAACCGGCACTAGGGCCGGTTTCCAGGTCTTCTTGGTCGGGGAGACAGGATTCGAACCTGCGACCTCTACGTCCCGAACGTAGCGCTCTACCAGACTGAGCTACACCCCGATGAAGCCGCGTATTGTATTCACCCCAGGCGGGGTCGGGCAAGGGGTAACTGCATTCCCGCCTGCGCGGGCGGTTCAGCCGCTAAAATGGCCGCCTGTCGTCAAGGCCGCGCTGCGGCCGCCACTCCTGGAGTTTCCGTTTGATCAAGCCACGCACTCCGCCCGGGGTCATGGAGCTGTTGCCCCGCGACCAGATCGCCTTCCAGCGCATGCTGGACACGATCCGCCGCAATTACGAGCGCTTCGGCTTCCTGCCGGTGGAAACCCCGGTGTTCGAGCTGTCCGAGGTGCTGCTGACCAAGTCCGGCGGCGAAACC
The DNA here is from genome assembly GCA_004173415.1 of Lysobacteraceae bacterium. GTDB lineage: Bacteria > Pseudomonadota > Gammaproteobacteria > Xanthomonadales > Xanthomonadaceae > Pseudoxanthomonas_A. Next base: position 1,022 of record SEHC01000414.1, on the reverse strand, counting down.
GAGCGTCAGGTCTACTTCGCCCAGTCGACCGGCGCGCTGGCCAAGTCGGCCGATGGCGCTGCCGCCGAGGGCTCCGGATCAAGTCCGGGGCAGGCTCTGCCGGAACTGGCCCTGCGCTTCGACCTGACCGTGCCGCTGGCCCGCTACGTGGCCGAGCATGAGCATGAACTGGCGTTCCCGTTCCGTCGCTACCAGATCCAGCGCGTGTACCGCGGCGAACGCGCCCAGCGCGGCCGCTTCCGCGAGTTCTACCAGTGCGACATCGACGTGGTCGGCAAGGACGCGCTGAGCATCCGCTTCGACGCCGAGATCCTGGCGGTGATCCATGCGGTGTTCTCCGAACTGGGCATCGGCGACTTCACCGTGCAGCTGAACAACCGCAAGCTGATGCGCGGCTTCTTCGAAGGCCTGGGCGTGGCCGACGGCGCGCGGCAGATGGACGTCCTGCGTGAAGTGGACAAGCTGGACAAGCGCGGCGCCGACTACGTGCGCGAGACCCTGACCGGCGAGGGCTTCGGCCTGTCGGCGGCGACCGTGGACGCCATCCTGGCCTTCGTCGCGGTCCGTTCCAGCGGCCATGCCGATGCACTGGCCAGGCTCGACGCGCTGGGGCAGGGCAGCGATACCTTCAACCAGGGCATCGCCGAGCTGCGCGAGGTGCTGGAGCTGATCCATGCCCTGGGCGTGCCGGAGAGCGACTACTGTCTCAACCTGTCCATCGCCCGCGGCCTGGACTATTACACCGGCACGGTCTACGAGACCCAGCTGGACGGCTACCCGCAGATCGGCTCGATCTGCTCGGGCGGGCGCTACGACGACCTCGCCAGCCACTACACCAAGTCGAAGCTGCCGGGCGTCGGCATCTCCATCGGCCTGACCCGGCTGTTCTGGCAGCTGCGCGAAGCCGGGCTGGTGGCCGGCGTCGACGAAAGCTCGGTGCAGGCGATGGTCGCGCTGATGGAGGAAACGCAACTGACCGAGTCGCTGGACATCGCCCGGCGCCTGCGCGCCGGCGGCATCAA
>SEHC01000413.1 GCA_004173415.1 Lysobacteraceae bacterium | reverse complement strand
AATAACGCGAGCGTGGCGCATGCTAAAGCTCCGGGAATCTTCCAAGAAGTGGCGCCAAGCGGCGGCCACCAAACAGGGGAATTATCGTCGCGGCAGGCCTCGCGGGTCAATGAAAGCGGACGCGATGCGGCATCCGGGGGCCTGCGGGCGGACCCGGGACACCCGGTTCGGGCGCCTGCCGTGCCATCCTAGTGCCATGTTCAATCCCCTAGAAAAAGCCAAATACCTGCTGGCCGCGCATATTCCCAGCCAGCTTCCCCCCGACATCGGCCATGAGGTCGCCTTCGCCGGTCGTTCCAATGCCGGCAAGTCCACCGCCCTCAATGCGCTGACCCGGCAGAACGCGCTGGCCCGGGTCTCCAAGACCCCGGGGCGGACCCAGCAGCTGGTGTTCTTCGAGGTCGCCGCAGACAAATACCTGGTCGACCTGCCCGGCTACGGCTACGCCAAGGTCCCGCACGAGCTGAAGGACCACTGGCAGGCGTTCCTGGACCGCTACTTCCGCAGCCGCGAATCGCTCAAGGGCCTGGTGGTGGTGATGGACATCCGCCATCCGCTGAAGGACTACGACCGGCACATGCTGGGCTATGCGGTCGAGCGCGGGATCCCCGCGCACGCGCTGCTGACCAAGGCCGACAAGCTCGGCCGTGGCCAGCAGGGCAATGCGCTGCAGGCGGTGAAGAAGGAGCTGTTCTCGCTGTTCGGCGACACGGTCAGCGTGCAGACCTTCTCCGGCGAGTCCAAGCAGGGAGTCGACGAGGCCCGCGCCGTGGTCAACGGCTGGCTGGGGTTCACTGCGGAGTGACGCCGCCGGGCCTGGGTCCGGCCGGTCCCGGCGGGTCGCCGGGCAGAGGCATCAGCGCAAGCTGGTTGCCGATCGTCCTGGCGCGAACGCCGGCTGGTGTAGTCCTACACGCTGACGTCGAACAGCTTGCCTATGAAATAGGACGCCGCCATCGCCATCGCGCCCCAGAAGCCGACCCGCATGGCCCCGCGCAACGGTGCAGCGCCGCCGGCGTAGGCGGCCAGGGCGCCGGACAGGAACAGGCTGGCGACGGTGACCGAGATGGTGATCGGGGCGACCGAATGCGCGGGCGACAGCAGCACCGCGGCCAGCGGCAGCAGGGCGCCCACCACAAAGGCGGCGGCCGAAGACGCGGCCGCCTGGATCGGGCGCGCGCGCAGGGTCTCGGTGATGCCGAGTTCGTCGCGTGCATGGGCGGCCAGCGCATCCTTCGCGGTCAGCTGCTCGGCCACCTGCCGGGCCAGCGCAGGGGTAAGCCCGTGGCGGACATGGATGCTGGTCAGTTCGGCAAGTTCGGTGTGCGGGTCATCGGCCAGCTCGCGCTTCTCGCGCTCAAGGTCGGCCTTCTCGGTATCGGCCTGCGATTGCACCGAGACGTACTCGCCGGCGGCCATCGACATCGCGCCGGCGACCAACCCGGCCACGCCGCTCGCCAGCAGCGTCGCGTGGCTGGCTCCGCTGGCGGCCACGCCGACCAGCAGGCCGGCCACCGAGACGATGCCGTCGTTGGCCCCCAGCACCGCGGCGCGAAGCCAGCCCGCGCGGTTGGAGCGATGTGTTTCGCGGTGCAGTGCGCGCATCGGTTTTCTCCCCAGGACAAGCCAGCGTAACCGGGCTCGGGCATGCCGGTCGAGTGGTCTGGCCGCGCGCCGCGATCGCGGAGCGCTCCGTGCGAAGCAGCGCCGGCGGAACACAGCAGCGGCTGCGCGGCAACGATCGTGGCCATTGGCTCAGGATATAGTGCGGACCTTGCGATGCCGGGCTGCGGCCCCGCATTCCCCCGCCCCCGACGCCGAGTGTCCGCCCTTGTCCAGCCCGAGCCATGTAGCGGATACGCCCATCACCGACCGCCGGCAGCTGGTCGAGTACATCGCCAGCGGCGAGAAGCCCAGAAGCGAATGGCGGATCGGCACCGAGCACGAGAAATTCGGCTTCCGCCTCGACGACCTGCAGGCCCCGGCCTTCGATGGCGAACGCGGCATCGAAGCATTGCTGAAAGGCCTGACCCGTTTCGGCTGGGTGCCGGTGGAGGAACACGGCAGGGTCATCGCCCTGACCCGCGACGGCGCCTCGGTCAGCCTGGAGCCGGCCGGCCAGCTCGAACTGTCCGGCGGCATGCTGGAGAACATCCACCAGACCTGCAGCGAAGTCGGCACCCACCTGAAGGAAGTGAAGACCGTCGCCGACGAACTGCAGCTCGGTTTCCTCGGCATGGGCTTCCAGCCCAAATGGACCCGCGAGCAGATGCCGTGGATGCCCAAGGGCCGTTACCAGATCATGCGCAACTACATGCCCAAGGTCGGCACGCTGGGCCTGGACATGATGAAACGGACCTGCACGGTGCAGGT
>SEHC01000412.1 GCA_004173415.1 Lysobacteraceae bacterium | reverse complement strand
CGACGGCCTGAAGCCCGGCGAGCGCATCGTCACCAGCGGCCTGCTCAAGCTGCGCAACGACGCCGAGGTGACCATCAACAACAAGGTGCAGCCATCGGCCAACGCCAGCCCGACGCCCGAGAACCGCTGAGGAGCACCGGATGAAATTCACCGACATCTTCATCAAGAAGCCGGTGCTGGCGCTGGTCGTCAGCCTGTTCATCCTGTTGTTCGGGCTGCGCGCGTTCTCCGAATTGAACGTGCGCCAGTACCCTGAACTGCGCAACGCCGTGGTCAACATCAGCACCACGTATTTCGGCGCCGACGCCGACCTGATCCAGGGCTTCATCACCACCCCGCTGGAACGGGAGATCGCCAGCGCCGAGGGCATCGAGTACATGAGCTCGACCAGCGCGGCCGGGGTCAGCTCGATCCAGGCCTACATCCGCCTGGACCAGGATCCGAACGAAGCGCTCACCCAGATCGCGGCCAAGGTCAACAAGATGCGTGGCCAGCTGCCGCCGGAGTCGGAGGACCCGGTCATCGACCTGCAGCAGGGCCAGCAGATCGCGGCCATGTACGTGTCCTTCGCCAGCGAAACCCTGGACAACAACCAGCTCACCGATTACCTGACCCGGGTGATCCAGCCCAAGCTGGTGACCATCACCGGCGTGCAGCGCGCCGACATCCTGGGCGCGGGCACCTTCGCCATGCGCGTGTGGCTAAAGCCCGACCGCATGACCGCGCTCAGGGTCACCGCCAGCGACGTCGCCAGCGCCTTGCAGGGCAACAACGTGCTGTCCGCGGTGGGTTCGACCAAGGGCGAGATGGTCGCCATCGACATGACCGCGCGCACCGACCTGCGCAACGCCGACGAGTTCCGCAAGCTGGTCGTCCGCGAGGAGAACGGCGCCATCGTCCGCCTGGGCGACGTCGCCGACGTGGAGCTGGGCTCGGAGAACTACGGCACCTCGGTTCGCATCAACGGCGAGGCGGCGACCTTCATGGGCATCTTCGTGGCCCCGGACGCCAATTCCCTCGACGTGATCAAGGAAGTGCGCAAGCTGTGGGACGGGGAAATCGTCCCGCAGCTGCCGGAGGGGGTCAAGGCCACCATTCCCTACGACAGCACCGAGTCGATCCAGGATGCGATCGACGAGGTGGTCAGCACCATAGTGGAAGCGGTGATCATCGTCATCGTGGTGATCTTCCTGTTCCTGGGCTCGTTCCGCAGCGTGCTGATCCCCGCGGTCACGGTGCCGCTGTCGCTGGTCGGCGGCCTGTTCCTGATGCTGCTGATGGGCTTCACCATCAATCTGCTGACCCTGCTGGCGATGGTGCTGGCGATCGGAATCGTGGTGGACGACGCGATCATCGTGCTGGAGAACATCCACCGGCACATCGAGGACGGCATGTCGCCATTCGACGCCGCCCTGCGCGGCGCGCGCGAACTGGCCTGGCCGGTCGTGGCGATGACCACCACGCTGATCGCGGTATACGTGCCGATCGGCTTCCAGGGCGGACTGACCGGCGTGCTGTTCACCGAGTTCGCCTTCACCCTGGCCGGGGCCGTGCTGCTGTCGGGGGTCATCGCGCTGACCCTGACCCCGATGATGTGCGCCAGGATCCTGCGTCCGCACAGCGAGGGCAGCAAGGGCAAGCTCGAGGCATGGCTGGATGCCCGCTTCGACCGGCTGCGCCACGGCTACCAGCGCAGGCTGCACGGCACCCTCGAAACCAAGGGCGTGGTCGCGATCTTCGGCCTCATCACCCTGGTCTCCTGCGCCTTCCTGTACATGGGCGCGGCCAAGGAACCGGCGCCACTGGAGGACGAGGGCTTCATTTTCTCCATCGCCAACGCCGACCCCTCGGCGACGCTGGACTACGTCGAGCGCTACACCGAGGAAGTGACCGCGATCGCCAAGAGCGTGCCCGAGGTGCAGGACTACTTCCTGTTCAACGGCGGCTTCGGCGGCAGCGGCGGCGGCGCCAGCCCGATGGCCATGGCCGGCTTCGTGCTGAAGCCCTGGAGCGAGCGCGACAAGTCGACCAACGCGGTTCTGCAGCAGGAACTGCAACCGAAGATGAGCCAGGTCACCGGGCTCAACGTGTTCGCCCTGGTCCCGCCTTCCCTGCCCAGCGCGGGCGGCGATGGCGGCGGCGAATTCATCATCGGCGGCGTGGGCGAACTGAGCCAGCTCAGCGAGCTGGCCGACGGCATCCTCGCCAAGGCGATGGAGAGCAAGCGCTTCATCTTCCTGGACAAGGACCTGAAGATCGACAAGCCGCGCATCGAAGTCCAGATCGACCGCGACAAGGCCGCGACCCTGGGCATCGACATGCGCACCCTGGCCGCCGACATGTCGGCGATGCTGGCCGGCGGCTACGTCAACCGC
>SEHC01000411.1 GCA_004173415.1 Lysobacteraceae bacterium | reverse complement strand
GAGGGATCGATCAGCTCGGTCTGCAGGTAGGTGACGCCATGCTGCAGCCACTGCTTGTACGGCGCCCGCCCGCGGTTGATGCGGTCCACCGCCTCGCTGTCCAGCAGGTCGCCGCGCTTGAGGTCGATGGCCATCATCTCGCCCGGCCCGAGCTTGCCCTTGCGCACGATGCGCTCGGTCGCCAGTTCCCAGACCCCGGCTTCGGAGGCGACCAGGAAATGCCGGTCGGAGGTCAGCAGCCAGCGCGCCGGACGCAACCCGTTGCGGTCGAGCATGCACGCCGCATAGCGCGCATCGCAGGCGACGATGCCGGCCGGGCCGTCCCAGGGTTCGCTGTTCAGGCCGTAGAACTCGTAGAACGCGGCCAGGTCCGGATCCTTGAACTCCAGCGACTGCGTGGCCGGCGGCACCAGGATGCGCAGCGCCTGCAGCAGGTCCATGCCGCCGGCGACCATCAGCTCCAGCATGTTGTCGAGACTTTGCGAATCCGAGCCGTGCATGGAGATGACCGGATTGGCGGCCAGGTCGTTGCGCTGCAGGTCCGGATAGAACGTGGACAGCTTGTCCGGCAGGACCATGCCCTTGTAGCCGATCGCGTGCGGGCTCAGGGTGACCACGTAGAAGTCGGCGGCGGCGTCGGCCGGCAGCGCATCGCGCAGGCGTTGTTCGGTGCGGCGTCGGGCCAGGAACAGGGCCAGTGAGAAAGCGTCGTCGTCCTGGCCTGGGCCGGCGTCGACGAAGACCTGTTCGATGTGCGGCAAGGTGTCGCGGGCCAGCTGGCCGCAGACCGAATCGTCGGTCGGCAAAATCCGCCAGCCCTGCAGGCAGGCACCGGCGCGGGCCAGTTCTTCGTCCAGCAGGGCGCGGCAGCGCGCGGCCTGTCCGGCATCGTGCGGCAGGAACACCAGGCCGGCGGCATAACGCGGGCCCACGCCGATGCCGGCTTCGGCGGCGAGCGCGCGCAGGAACGCGTCGGGCTTGCGGATCAACAGGCCGCAGCCATCGCCGGTCAGTCCGTCGGCGGCGACGCCGCCGCGATGGGTCATCCGCGACAGCGCGGAAATGGCGGTATCCACGAGCGTCCGCGAGGGCTGGTCGTCGAGCTGGGCGACCATGCCGAAACCACAGGCATCGCGCTCGTCGTTCGGGTCGTAGAGTCCCTGGTGGGTGCGGGGGTCCATCGTGTTCCAGCCGGATAAGGCCGCCCGGCTCACGCCGGTCGGCAAGTGACGGCGACACCGCACCCTGCGCAAGCGGCGCTACTCAATGCCTCCGGAAATCCGACTAGAACATAGATGGTGCGGTGCCGCAACCAACTCCGGAGAAGGCTTTGTTAGTTGCATTGGCAACCGTTTTCCGCCGCTCCCGCAAAGCACTCAACCGCAGTGGATGCTGACGATCCTGCCCCCGCCGTCCACCACCAGGTTCAGGCGCCCGACGCGGTATTCCTTGGTGATCGGCTGTCCCTGCACGAGCACGCGCACGACCTGCGCATTGGCGGCGACGCGGGCCCGTTCCTGGGTCTGCGTGGACGTCGGTTCGCCCAGCATCGGCGAGGCCCGGCTGGCGTCACAGTGCCGGGCCGACGAGGGATCGGCCACCGGCTGCGGGCTGGCGGGCCCGGCTGCGGGAACCTGCGCGCAGGCAGCGAGCGAGAGGGTCAGCGCCAGGGCGCCGGGCAGCAGGGTCTTGATCTCGTCTCTCCGGTGGCGGCAAGGGTCATGCGCGCGGGTGCGCGGACGCGGCTCAGCCGCAGCGGATCGAAGTGACCAGGCCGGCCTGGTCGAGTTCCAGGTTCAGCCGGTTGCCATTGAACTCCATGGTCACCATCTGGCCGGGCTTGAGCGTGCGCGCGGTCTCGGCGCCACTGTCCTTGCGCGCCTGCTCCACGTCCGAATCGGTGACCTTCTTGCCGATGGCCCACTGCGCCTGCGAGTCGTCGCAGCTGGCGCTGGTCGCCGCAGGCTCGGACGGTGCGGGTTGGGCCGCTTCCTGTGCGCGCACCTCGGATTGCGCGACGGCCTGTTCCTGTTCGTCCGGCGTGGGAGCGCAGGCGGCGATCGCCAGGGTGAGCGTGGCGATGGCGGGCAGGAAGAGTCGGGACATGGATGGCTCCGGAAACGGGATGAGGATGGATTCAAGCATCCCGCATGCCGCATTCGCAAGGCGTTAACCGGAACCCCACAGACTCCGCCGATGCCGCGCTCCCTTCCGACTTCAAGCAAGCCCAGCTGCGAAACGTCCAATGCCGCCGAGGCGCAGGCGGTGCAGGCCGGGCTGGTCTACGTGAGCGATGCCGAACCGGGCATCAGCCGCAAGCGCGCCGGCAAGGGCTTCGCCTACCGGCAGCCGAATGGCGATGCGGTGCGCGATGCCGCGACCCTGCAGCGCATCCGCGCGCTGGCCGTGCCCCCCGCCTACACCGAGGTGTGGATCTGCCGCAGCAGCCGCGGACATATCCAGGCCACCGGCCGGGACGCGAGACGGCGCAAGCAGTACCGCTACCACGCGCAATGGAGCGCGACCCGCGGCGACGGCAAGTTCGACCGCATCGTCGATTTCGGCAAGGCCCTGCCGAAACTGCGCCGTGCCCTGCGTCGCGACCTGGCCCTGCCCGGCTGGCCGCGGGCGAAGGTGCTGGCCCTGGTGGTGTCGGTGATGTCCGAGACCCTGGTGCGGGTGGGCAACGAGGGTTATGCACGTGAGAACAGGTCCTTCGGCCTGACCACGCTGCGCAACCGGCACGCCGAATTCCTCAGCGGCGGACGCGCCCGGTTCCTGTTCAAGGGCAAGGGTGGCCAGGAGCACGACATCGCCCTGGACGACAAGCGACTGGCCAGGCTGGTGCGCGGCGTGCAGCAGTTGCCGGGGCAGGCCCTGTTCCAGTACCGG
>SEHC01000033.1 GCA_004173415.1 Lysobacteraceae bacterium | reverse complement strand
CAGGCCGCCGCGGCCCTGGCTTACACCAGCGTGTTCGCGCTGGTGCCGCTGGCCATGGTCGTGTTCGGCGTGCTGTCGGCATTCCCGGTTTTCGACCAGTGGAGCGCGCAGCTCAGCGACTACATCTTCTCCAATTTCGTGCCCTCGGCGGCGCGCTCGGTGGAGGGCTACCTGCGCAAGTATTCGGAAAGCGCCAAGCAGTTGACCGCCGCGGGCGTGATCGCATTGGTGATTTCGCTGCTGATTACCCTCAACAGCGTCGAGGCGACCTTCAACCGCATCTGGCGGGTGGCGTCCACCCGGCCCAAGCTGGGGCGATTCCTGATCTACTGGACCGTGCTGACCCTGGGCGCGCTGGTGGCTGCGGCATCGCTGGCGGCCTCGGCGCGGTTCTACGCCTTGCCGGTCTTCGCCACCGACCAGGGCAAGTGGCTGGAAACCATCTCCCTGACCCTTGCGCCGGTGCTGATCGAACTGGCGGCCATCACCGCGATCTACAAGGTGGTGCCGCACCGTACGATCCAGCTGCGCCATGCCGCCGCGGGCGCGATGCTGGCGATGCTGCTGCTGGAGTTCATCAAGTGGGGGCTGGGGGTCTACCTGTCCAGCTTCAACTCATACCAGAAGATCTACGGCACGGTCGCGGTGGCGCCGATCCTGCTGCTGTGGATCTACCTGGGCTGGGCGGCGATCCTGCTGGGCGCGTCGCTGGCTTCGTCGATCGCCGCCTTCCGCTACCAGCCGGCGTCGATGCGCCTGCCCCTGGGTTTCGAGATCTATGCGCTGTTGCGCATGCTCGGGCGCTTCGACGAGGCGCGCGCCCAGGGACGTGGCCTGCATAGCGACCAGTTGTGCGCGATGGAGCCGCTGATGACCGATTCGCTGGCCCAGCAACTGCTGTCCCAGCTCAGCGACATCAACCTGCTGCGCCGCGACGAACAGGGCGAATGGTTGCTCGCGCGCGACCTCGACGGCATGCGTGGATCGCCGCCTGCGGGCTGCTGTTGGTCCTGGCGTCGTGCAAGCGCGAAACCGCGCCGGAGCCGGTCGCCGCCACGCCGCCGGTGGTCGCCGAGGTGCCGGCTGCCGATAGCGCGGCCGGCGAGGCCAAGGCCGCCACCAGCAGCCAGCCGGAATATCCGGCACTGAAGGTCCAGACCGTCGACGGCAAGCCCTACGAGCTGGCGGCGCACCGGGGCAAGTGGGTGGTGGTGAACTTCTGGGCGACCTGGTGCGCGCCCTGCATCAAGGAGATGCCGGAGCTGTCGGCGCTGGACGAGTCCCGCGAGGATATCGAAGTCATCGGCCTGGCCTACGAGGAGATCGAAGTGGAGGCGATGCGCGAATTCCTCGCCGCGCGGCCGGTGGTCTACCCGGTGGCCATCCTCGACGTGTACTCGCCGCCGGCCGGCTTCGCCACTCCGCGCGGGCTGCCGATGACCTACCTGATCGCCCCCGATGGCAAGGTGGCGGAGCTGTTCCTGGGGCCGGTGACCGCGGCGAAAATCGACTCGGCGATCGCGGCACCCAAAGCGGAAGGATGATGGCCGCCGCGCGCTTCCTGGTCAGCGGCAGGGTGCAGGGCGTGTTCTTCCGCGCTTCGACCCGCGAGCAGGCCCAGCGACTGGGACTGTCCGGGCATGCGCTCAACCTGGATGACGGCCGGGTCGAAGTGCTGGCGCAGGGCGAGGAGGCGGCCATCGAGGCGCTGGCCTCGTGGTTGCGGAAAGGGCCGCCGATGGCGCGGGTGGACTGGCTGGAGCGCACTGACTGGGAAGGGCAGGGCGCGTCCGGCTTCGTGATCGGCTGATCGGGTCGCTACGGATCGAAGCCGGGGATCGGCTTGACCACCCCGAAACGTTCCTTCTGCGGCTTGCCCTTCAATGGCGGGAATTCGATTTCCGAGTCGGGCACCCGGGTATCCGGCAGGCGATCCAGCAGGTTGCGGATCAGGCCCAGGCGGCCGCGCTTCTGGTCGTTGAAATCGACCAGCGTCCATGGCGCGTTCTCGGTATGCGTGGCCTTGAGCATGGCTTCGCGCGCACGCGTGTACTCGGCGTACTTCTCCCGCGCCTGCACGTCGATCGCCGACAGCTTCCACTTCTTCAGCGGGTCCAGCAGGCGCTCGGCGAAGCGCTCTTCCTGCTCGGCCTGGTCCACGGTCAGCCAGTACTTGAACAGGATGATGCCGTCGTCGACCAGCAGCTTCTCGAACACCGGCGCCTGCTGCAGGAACGACTTGTACTGGGCATCGTCGCAGAAACCCATGACCTTCTCCACGCCGGCGCGGTTGTACCAGCTGCGGTCCATCAGCAGCAGTTCGCCGGCGGCCGGAAGGTGCGGCACGTAGCGCTGGAAGTACCACTGAGTGGCTTCGCGTTCGCCCGGTTTCGACAGCGCCAGCACGTGGCACTGGCGCGGGTTGAGGTGTTCGGAGATGGCATTGATCACGCCGCCCTTGCCGGCGGTGTCGCGGCCTTCGATCACCACCACCACCCGCTTGCCGCTGTGTTGCAGCCAGCGCGTCATCGCCACCAGCTCCAGCTGCAGCGGTTCCAGCAGCTTCAGGTATTCCTTGCGCTTGAGCTTCTTCATTTGCGCACCTTGCGCCGGCTGCCGGCATGCGAATCGGCCATGGTCCGCGCGACTTCGAGCAGGGCGCCCTGCTGGCGCGTGTTGAGCGCACGGTAGGCGGCCAGCAGGTCATGCTCGCCCTTGGTCCGGGCCGGATCGAAGGTGCTGGCCAGTTCCGACAGCAGGGCGCCGGCGGGTACGCCGAAGGTGCGGGCGAGCGCGGTCACCTGGTCCTTTCCCGGCAGCTTGTCGCCCTCCAGCCATGCCTTGACCGTAGCCACGCCGGCGCGGGGGATGGCGGTGGCGATGTCGGTGGCGGTCAGGCCGCTTGCGCGGGCCAGCAGTCGCAACGTGGTGTCCAGGGACATGCGCTTACTCCTTCAGGCGGGGACGCAGGGTGGCGAGGTTGCACGGTGTGGTGCGCGCGTCGAGTTGGGCGCGGATGATCTTTTCCCAGCCGCTGCGGCATGCGGAAGTCGAGCCGGGCAGGCAGAACAGGAAGGTGGCGTTTGCCAGCCCGGCGAACGCGCGCGACTGCAGCGACGAAGTGCCGATCTCGTCGAAGCTGAGTGCACGGAACAGTTCGCCGAAGCCCGGCATTTCCTTGTCCAGCAAGGGCAGCAGGGCCTCGGGCGTGGAGTCGCGGCCGGTGAAGCCGGTGCCGCCGGTGACCAGCACGCCATCCACCTGCGGGTCGGCGATCCATCTGGAAACCAGGGCGCGGAGCTGATAGCGATCGTCGGGGAGGATCGCATGTTCGGCCAGGTGGTGGCCTTCCTGCTGGAGGGCGGCAACCAGGTAGTCGCCGGACTTGTCATCGGCGGGCGTGCGCGTGTCCGAAACGGTCAGCACGCACAGGTGCAGCGGGATGAGGTCGGGGCTGGCGGTCATGCTGCGAAGCCTAACCCATGGCCGACCTGGGCAAGCAATCGGCCATGCCGCCGGAAACGTGGCTAGAAGAGCCTGGAAACCCGGCGTTTGAGGATGGCGAGCTCGACCCGTCAGGCATGGGAGCGACGCTTGAGGCTGGAGAGCTCGACCCGTCAGGCATGGGAGCCTGACGCTTGAGGCTGGAGAGCTCGACCTGTCGGGCATGGGAGCCTGAAGCGTGAGGCTGGGGAGCTCGATCCGTCAGGCATGGGAGCCTGACGCTTGAGGCCGGGGAGCTCGATCCGTCAGGCATGGGAGCCTGACGCTTGAAGCTGGGGAGCTCAACCCGTCAGGCACGGGAGCCTGACGCTTGAGGTTGGGGAGCTCGATCCGTCAGGCATGGGAGCCTGACACTTGAGGTGGGGGAGCTCGACCCGTCTGCGCTGGAGCCTGGTGCATCAGGTTGGGGAGCCTTGCTCGCCGGTCGGGCGCGCTTTGGATTACCCGTCCAGCGGCAGGTTGAAACACTATGGCTACCAGGCGCCCGCAACAACGACTCCGGCAACTCTCATGAGAACTGCACTTGACGTGCTGATTCACCCCTGCGCCAAGTCATTTCCGCAGCATCAAGCCTATGCCGTATGCCACCGTCCACAGACCGACAAGCAAGATTGCGGTGCACAAGAAGGCAGCTTCTGTGCCCTGGGTGGGGAAGGTTTTATGTGAACCCAAGAGAGCAATTTCGCCGGTTCGGATGTAGTGGTACAACTTGATCCAGGAGGGATAGGCGATAAAGCCCCCCAGACATGTCACGAGAAGGCCAAAGACTCTTCCGAAGTCTGGATGGTCTTCTCTCATGCCCAACTACGCTTCCAGCGACAAGCGGAAGCGCAGCGTGCCTTCGTACGCTTCCCAGCCCATGTGCCGGTACAGCGCCTGCGCGCTGCGGTTGCCGGGGTCGGTCTCCAGTTCCAGCCGGATCGCCCCATCGGCACGGGCGAAGTCGGCGGCCGCCTGCAGCAGCGCGCGGGCGATGCCGCGCCTGCGTGCATCGGGATGGACGTAGAGGTCGTTCAATATCCAGGAACGTCCCGCGCGCACCGAGGAGAACGAGGGAAACAGCTGGGTGAAGGCGACCGCCTTGCCCTCCAGTTCCGCGAGCAGCACCACCGACTGGCCAAGCGCCAGCCGTTCGCCGATGAAACGTTCGGCAAGCGCTGGATCGGATGGCTGCAGGTAGAGCATCCGGTACAGGTCGAACAGCGGCGCGACCAGGCCGGTGTCCTCCACGCGCGCGCGGCGTACGCCCAGGCTCATGCCGCTTCGGTGAGCCGGGCCAGTTCGTCGGCCTGGTGCTCGCGGCTCAGCCGTTCGACCAGTTCGTCCAGGCCGCCTTGCAGGATGTTGGGCAGGTCGTACAGGGTCAGGCCTTCCACGCGATGGTCGGTGATCCGGCCCTGCGGGAAGTTGTAGGTGCGGATGCGCTGGCTGCGGTCGCCGCTGCCGACCTGGAGCTTGCGCGACTCGGCCTGGGCGGCGGCCTGCTTGCTGCGTTCGGCCTCCAGCAATTGCGCCTTCAAGCGCTTCATCGCGTGCTCGCGGTTGGCGTGCTGCGAGCGCGCGGTCTGGTTTTCCACCACCAGGCCACTGGGGATATGGGTGATGCGGATCGCCGACTCGGTCTTGTTGACGTGCTGGCCACCGGCGCCGGAGGAACGGAAGGTGTCTACCTTCAGGTCGGCCGGATTGATCACCACCTCGTCGACCGCCTCGTCGTCCGGGATGATCGCCACGGTCGCCGCCGAGGTATGGATGCGGCCCTGCGACTCGGTCTCCGGCACGCGCTGCACGCGATGGGTGCCCGATTCGAACTTCAGCCGCGAGAAGGCCCCCCGGCCGCTGACCTTGGCCACGATCTCCTTGTAGCCGCCATGCTCGCCGGGGCTGTCGGATTCGATTTCCACCTTCCAGCCCTGGCGCTCGGCATAGCGCGCATACATGCGGAACAGGTCGCCGGCGAAGATCGCCGCTTCGTCGCCGCCGGTCCCGGCGCGTACTTCCAGGAACAGGTCGGAGTCGTCGCGCGGATCCTTGGGCACCAGCAGCAGCGCCAGTTCGTCTTCCAGCTGCACCAGGCGCGCCTGCGCGGTGGCGATCTCTTCCTCCGCCAGCTCGCGCATCTCCGGATCGCCGCGCAGGCCCTCGGCCGCGGCCAGGTCGCGCTTGGCCTTGGCTTCCTCGGCCAGCGCGGTCGACACCGGTTCCAGTTGCGAGAACTCGCGCGAGTACCTGCGGAAGCGCTCGTTGTCGGCGACCACGCCGGGATCGGAGAGCAGGCGTTCGAGTTCTTCGCGGCGCTCGGCCAGCGCTTCGAGTTTACGGCGCAGGGTCGGCGTCATCGTCTTTCTTGAGGTGGGTGTAGGGCGCCTGCGCCGGGAACAGCCGATCGGCCGCGCGCGCCAGTTCCAGGTCGCCGCTCAGCGCCGCTTCGCGCAGGGCCGCGGTGGGCGGGTGGAGCAGCCGGTTGGTCAGGGTGTGGGCGAGGAAGTCGAGCACTTCCTCGGCCTGGCGGCCGTTGGCCAGTTGCTGGCGTGCCTTGGCCAGCACTTCCTGGCGCGCCGCCTCGCCGTGCGAACGCAGCCGCCGCAGCGGTTCCTGGCGGGCGCCGGCGTGCAGGTTCTCGATGTAGCGGGCGACCTGCAATTCGATGATCGTCTCGGCCGCGTCGGCGGCTTCCCGGCGGCCGCGCCGGTTGTCTTCGACGGCGCGTTCCAGGTCGTCGACGGTGTACAGGTAGGCATCGTCCAGCGCGGCCACGGCCGACTCGATGTCGCGTGGAACGGCCAGGTCGAACAGCAGCATGGGCTTGTGCCTGCGCTGGGCCAGCGCGGCGGTCACCTGCGCCCGGGTGAGCACCGGTTCACGGCTCGCGGTGGCCGAGAACACCACGTCGGCCTCGGCCAGGTGCCGGTCGATCTCCCCCAGCGGCAGCGCATAGCCCCCATGGCGGCTGGCCAGGTCCTGGGCGTGGGCCAGGGTACGGTTGGCCACCAGCAAACGCTTGACCTTGCCGTCGCTGAGGTGGCGCGCGGCCAGTTCGATGGTTTCGCCGGCGCCGACCAGCAGCACCGTCGAGTCGTCCAGGCGTGCGAACGAATTCTGCGCCAGGCGCACCGCCGCGGACGCGACCGAGACCGGGTTGGCGCCGACCCGGGTGTCAGTGCGCGCGCGCTTGGCCACCGCGAAGGCTTGCTGGAAAAGTCGATCCAGCCCGGCGCCCAATGCGCCATGGGTGCGCGCGGCGGCCCAGGCCTCCTTGACCTGGCCCAGGATCTGCGGCTCGCCCAGGACCATCGAGTCCAGCCCGGTAGCCACCCGGAACAGGTGGCGGACGGCATCGGCCTCGTGATGCCGGTACAGGTAGTTGCCCAGGCCGTCGGCCTGGTCGGCCAGCCAGCCGTGCAGCGCGCCGCCGTCTTCGGCGATGGCGTAGAGCTCGGTGCGGTTGCAGGTGGACAGGACCACCGCCTCGGAGACCCCGGGCAGCGACTGCAACGAGGACAGCGTAGCCGGCAGCGCGACCGCATCGAACGCGACGCGCTCGCGCAGGGCGACCGGCGCGGTCTGGTGATTCAGTCCTAGTACCCACAGCGTCATCGTTCAGGTGCTTGCGCTAAGCTTCCAGCCATTCCAGGGCCGCCATTTTACGGCCCGGCCCGCCTACATGCCCGCAATGATTCATATCGCCCTTGGCGCACTGTTTTCAATGGCCCTGGCCGGGGCCGCCTGGGCAGCCCCCGGCAAGGCCCCGCCGGCGGACGTGCTGACCCCGGTGATGGCCGGGGAGTTCGCGCTGCAGGCCGGACAACTGGCCGAGGCTTCGCGCTGGTACCTGGAGGCTGCGCAGGTAGAGGACGACGCCGGCCTGGCCGAGCGTGCCACCCGCATCGCGCTGCTGGCCAACGACGATGCCCGAGCCACCCGGGCGCTGGCGCTGTGGCGCCAGCGGGCACCACAATCCCTGGCGATGCGGGCCGCCGAGGCGGCACTGGCCCTGCGCAAACAGGATGCCAAGTCTGCCCGCCGCGAACTGGATGCGCTGCTGCGCGACGAGGGCGACATAGGCTGGCGCTATGCGCTGACCGTGCTGGGCAGTGGCGGGCGCGATCCGGAGCTTTCGGCGCGCCTGCTGGGCGAACTGGTCGACGCCGACGCCATCCCTTCCCGGTTGCAGGCCTGGCTGGCCTTTGGCGGATTGGCCCAGTCTCTGGAGCAGGCCACGCTGGCCGAACGGATAGTCGGCGGCGCGGCCAAACGTTTTCCGGACGAACCTCGTGTGGTCCTGCTGCACGCCAGCCAGCTGCGTCGCGCCGGCAACAATGCCGCGGCCACCGGCGTGCTCGCCGGCCTGGCCGGGGCGGCCTTGAAATCGCCGGAGATGCGCCTTGCAATCGCTGCCGAGTACGACGCGCTGGGCGATCCGGCTCAGGCAGCGGCCACGCTCGGGCAGGGACCCCAGGACAACCAGAGCTACGGCCTGCGCGCCTCGCTCCTGGCCAAGGCCGAGGACAACGCCGCGCTGGAGCAGCTGTACGCCGAACTGGCGCGCGAGGCGAGCGCGCCAGATCCGGTGCGCCGCCTGCTGCTGGGACAGATCGCGCAGTTCCTGAAGCGGCCGCAGCAGGCGCTCGAATGGTACCGAGGGGTGCCCGGCGGGCCGCAGCGCACCGAGGCACGCCTGCGCATCGCCAACGTGCTGTTCGACCTGGGGCGCAAGGCCGAGGCATTCGCCGACACCCGCCAGTTGCAGGGCGACGCCGGCGCCGATGACGACGCGCGCCGGGGCGCCTATCTGCTGGAAGCCGAACTCAGGCAGAAGGACAACGACGATGCGGGCGAGCTGGAAGCCCTGGCCCGTGGCCTGGCCGCCTTTCCGGATGACAACGCACTGCTGTACGCGCGCGGCCTGGCCTGGGAACGACGCGACCGCATCGACCGCGCAGAGGCGGACCTGCGCAGGATCCTGGTGACCGAACCGGAAAACGTGGCCGCCCTCAACGCGCTGGGCTACACCCTGGCCGACCGCACCACCCGGTACCAGGAAGCGCTTGAACTGATCGATCGCGCCCGTGCGGCCGAACCCGACCAGCCAGCGATCATCGACAGCTACGGGTGGGTCCTTTACCGCCTGGGCCGCCATGCCGAAGCCCTGGTGGAGCTGCGCCGCGCCTTCATCCTGCAGAAGGACGCCGAAATCGCCGCCCATATCGCCGAAGTGCTGTGGGTCACCGGGCAGAAAGAGGAGGCGCGCAAGTATTTCGAGGAATCGCGCAAGCTGGATGCCGAGAACCGCTCGCTGCTGCGCGCGCTGGAAAAGACCGGCGCATGAGTGGTCGGACAAGCCTGGCTGCGGTCCTTTGTGCGTCGCTGTTGCTGCTGGGCGGTTGCGCCACCCGGCCGCCCTCTGCGGTCGCGCCACCGGTCCTGGTCGACGCGCAGGCAATCGCCGCGGCCGCCCAGGACCAGGCCGCGCGCGCCGAATGGTTGCTGGCCCGGCCGCAATGGTCGTTCGAGGGTCGCGTGGCGATCAGCAATGCCGGCAAGGGCGGCAGTGGCCGCATCGACTGGCGCCAGCAAGGTCCCGGCTACGAGGTCGCGCTGAGCGCCCCGGTCACGCGCCAGAGCTGGCGGCTGGTCGGCGACAGCGATGGAGGGGCGGGGCGGCTGGAAGGCCTGGAAGGCGGCGTGCGCCAGGGCGAGGACGCCGAGGCGCTGCTGCGGGAGGCGACCGGCTGGGAGATTCCGGTCAACGCGCTGTCCGCCTGGGTGCGCGGCTTGCCGGCGGCCGCCTTTCCGCTGGAGGCCATTTCCTACTCGCTCGACGGGCGGCTGCAGGCGCTCGAGCAGGCCGGCTGGCGGATCGAGTACACCCAGTGGTCCGATCCGCGTGACGGTCAGCCGTCCCTGCCGCGCCGGATCGAGGCGCGGAGGGACCGGGCCGCGGTGCGCCTGATCGTGGACGGCTGGCAGTTCGAGCGGAGATGAGCGCTGCGCCCTTCCCGCTGGGCTGGTCGTGCTGGCCCGCGCCGGCCAAACTGAACCTGTTCCTGCAGATCACGGGTCGGCGCGACGACGGTTACCACCGGTTGCAGACCGTGTTCAGGCTCCTGGAATGGGGGGACACGGTGGGGCTGGGCGTTCGGCAGGACGGCCGGATCGTTCGCCACGGCGACTCGATCCCCGGCGTCGCCGAGTCCGATGACCTCATGGTCCGGGCTGCATTGCTGCTGAAAGAGGAGTCTAAAAGCACGCTAGGTGCTGACATCTCCGTCGAAAAGCGCATTCCGGCCGGTGGTGGTTTCGGCGGGGGGTCCTCCGATGCCGCGACCGTGCTGGTTGCCCTGAACCACCTCTGGAACCTGGAGTTCAGCCTTGAAAGGTTGGCGGGCCTGGGCTTGCGGCTGGGCGCCGACGTGCCGGTGTTCGTGCTGGGGGCCAATGCCTGGGCCGAAGGGGTGGGCGAAATATTGACCCCGCTGGTGCTGCCCGAGGCCTGGTATCTGCTGGTGGATCCCGGCGTCCACGTGCCCACCGGCGAGTTGTTCCAATCCCCTGATTTGACGCGCAATGCTGCACCCGCGAAAATAGCCGACTTCGTTTCGGGAAAGTTGCTCGGCAATGCGTTCGAGCCGGTCCTGCGTCGTCGCGAACCTGCCATCGAGGCGGTGTTCGCGGCGCTTTCGCGGCTCGGCACACCCCGCCTTACCGGGTCCGGCAGCGGCTGTTTCGTCGAGTTTGGTGACCGCGCTTCGGCCGAAGCGGCGCTCGCGGGCTTGCCGGAAGGGTTGCGCGGCTGGATCACGGCTGGCGCCAGGCGCTCGCCGTTGCACGACTCCCTCGACGAGAAGCTTTTGACACTGGGGCGTCGCCAAGAGGCCTAAGGCACCGGGTTTTGATCCCGGCATTTCGTAGGTTCGAATCCTACCGCCCCAGCCAGCAAGCAGTTTTCCCGCAAAGTGCGCAGCCCGTGCGCGCGCTTCATCCCGCTTTACAACGCACTCTTCCGGATCGACGACATGCAAGACGAACGCAACCTGCTTGTCTTTTCCGGCAACGCCAACAAGCCGTTGGCCGCCAGCATCTGCCGTGAGCTGGGCGTCCGCCAGGGCAAGGCGCTGGTCTCGCGCTTCTCCGATGGCGAGGTGCAGGTGGAAATCGAGGAGAACGTGCGCCGGCAGGAAGTGTTCGTCATCCAGCCGACCTGCGCGCCCAGCGCCGAGAACCTGGTCGAACTGCTGGTCCTGGTGGACGCGCTGAAGCGCGCCTCGGCGGCCAGCGTGACCGCGGTGGTGCCGTACTTCGGCTACGCCCGCCAGGACCGCCGCCCGCGCTCCTCGCGCGTGCCGATCACCGCCAAGGTCGCCGCGCAGATGTTCAGCTCGGTCAACGCCGACCGGGTCCTGACCGTGGACCTGCATGCCGACCAGATCCAGGGCTTCTTCGACATGCCGGTCGACAATGTCTACGCCTCGCCGCTGCTGCTGGCCGACATCTGGCGCGCCTACGGCACCGAGAACCTGATCGTGGTCTCGCCCGACGTGGGTGGCGTGGTCCGCGCCCGTGCGGTGGCCAAGCGCCTGGACGACGCGGACCTGGCGATCATCGACAAGCGCCGCCCGCGCGCCAACGTGTCCACGGTGATGAACATCATCGGCGACGTGCAGGGCAAGACCTGCGTGCTGGTCGACGACATCGTCGACACCGCCGGCACCCTGTGCGCCGCGGCTGCCGCGTTGAAGGCGCAGGGCGCGCTGAAAGTGGCGGCGTACTGCACCCATCCGGTGCTCTCGGGCCCGGCGGTGGACAACGTCAACGCCTCGGAACTCGACGAGTTGGTGGTCACCGACACCATCCCGCTGTCGGCCGCGGCCCGGGGATGCAGCAAGATCCGCCAGCTCAGCGTGGCCGAGCTGCTGGCCGAAACCATCCGCCGCATCGCCTTCGGCGAATCGGTCAGTTCGCTGTACGTCGACTAGCATCCGGCAGGCAGCCATCCGGCTGCCGCCAACCCAGCTCACCTGGTCGCGGGTGAGCTTCCAAGACCGCCGCGAGGCGGTCCATTCAACAGAAGGCAGTAGAGAAAATGGCAATCACACATGAAATCAAGGTGCAGCGCCGCGAAGACGGGGGTAAGGGTGCGAGCCGCCGCCTGCGTCGCGCCGGTACCGTGCCGGCCATCGTTTACGGTGGCGAACTGAAGCCGGTCAGCATCCAGCTGAACCACAACGACGTCTGGCTCGCCAGCCA
>SEHC01000410.1 GCA_004173415.1 Lysobacteraceae bacterium | reverse complement strand
CAGTTCGAGAACATCATCCTGCGCGCGGACCGGGACGGCACCACGGTGCGCCTGAAGGACGTGGCCCGGGTGGAATTCGGCGCGCAGAGCTACGGCTTCGACACCAAGTACAACGGCAAGCCCACCGGCGCCTTCGCCATCCAGCTGCTGCCCGGCGCCAACGCGCTGAACGTGGCCGAGGCGGTGCGCGCCAAGATGGACGAACTGGCGCCCAGCTTCCCGCCCGGGGTGGAGTGGTTCTCTCCCTACGACAGCACCACCTTCGTCAAGATCTCCATCGAGGAAGTCATCAAGAGCCTGGCCGAGGCCATGGTGCTGGTGTTCCTGGTGATGCTGTTGTTCCTGCAGAACTTCCGCGCCACCCTGATCCCCACCCTGGTGATCCCGGTGGCCTTGCTGGGCACCTTCCTGGGCATGAGCCTGATCGGCTTCACCATCAACCAGCTGACCCTGTTCGCCATGGTCCTGGCGATCGGCATCGTGGTCGACGATGCGATCGTGGTGATCGAGAACGTGGAACGGATCATGTCCGAGGAACGCCTGCCTCCGCGCGAAGCCACCCGCAAGGCGATGGACCAGATCACCGGCGCGGTGATCGCGATCACCGTGGTGCTTGCGGCGGTGTTCATCCCCAGCGCGCTGCAGGGCGGCGCGGCCGGCGAGATCTACAAGCAGTTCGCGCTGACCATCGCCATCGCGATGGCCTTCTCGGCGTTCCTGGCGCTGGGCTTCACGCCCGCGCTGTGCGCGACCATGCTCAAGTCCGAGCACCACGACAAGCAGCCTAACCGCTTCTTCCGCTTCTTCAACAAGTACTACGACAAGGTCCAGCACACCTACGTCGGCCACATCACCGGCGCGGTGAAGCATGCGCCACGCTGGATGATCCTGTTCGCGGTGCTGGCCATCCTGACCGGCTTCCTGTTCGCCCGCATCCCCGGCAGCTTCCTGCCCGAGGAGGACCAGGGCTACGCACTGGCGATCGTGCAGCTGCCGCCGGGCGCGACCATCGAGCGCACCGACAAGGTGTTCCAGCAGATCCACGCGAAGCTGCAGGAAATGCCGGGCTTCGAGGGCCTGATGGCGGTCTCGGGCTTCAGCTTCGTCGGGGCGGGCGAGAACGTGGGCATGGGCTTCATCCGGCTCAAGCCCTGGGAGGAGCGGGAGCTCACCGCTCCCGAGTTCATCGGCCAGGCCAACGGCGCCTTCTCCACCATCAAGGAAGCGCAGATATTCGTGGTCAACCTGCCGACCGTGCAGGGGCTGGGCCAGTTCGGCGGCTTCGACATGTGGCTGCAGGACCGCGCCGGCGCCGGCCACGAGGCACTGAATGGCGCGCGCAACCAGTTGCTCGGCGCGGCGGCGCAGAATCCGGTGCTGACCGGCGTGCGGCCCAACGGGCTGGAGAACGCACCGCAGCTGCAGTTGCATGTCGACCGCGTGCAGGCGCAGGCCATGGGCATGTCGGTGAACGACATCTACAGCGCCATCCAGTTGATGCTGGCCCCGGTGTACGTCAACGACTTCTTCTACGAGGGCCGGATCAAGCGGGTCAGCATCCAGGCCGATGCGCCTTACCGCATGGGTGCCGAGTCGCTCGGCCGCTTCTACACGCCCAGCACCCTGGCGGCGGCATCGGGCGCGGCCGCCACCAGCACCATGATCCCGGTCAGCAACGTGGTCAGCAGCGAGTGGGTGACCAACCCGCCCTCGCTGACCCGCTACAACGGCTATGCGGCGGTCAACATCGTCGGCTCGCAGGCCCCGGGCCGCAGCTCGGGCGAGGCCATGTCGACGATGGAAGACCTGGTCACCAACGAACTGCCGGCCGGCTACGGCTACGACTGGGCCGGCATGTCCTACCAGGAGATCCTGGCCGGCAATTCGGCGACCCTGCTGCTGGTGCTGTCCATCGTGGTGGTGTTCCTGTGCCTGGCCGCGCTCTACGAGAGCTGGTCGATCCCGCTGGCTGTCCTGCTGGTGGTGCCGATCGGGATCCTCGGCGCGCTTTCGTTCTCGATGCTGCGCGGCCTGCCCAACGACCTGTACTTCAAGATCGGCATGACCACGGTGATCGGACTGGCGGCGAAGAACGCGATCCTGATCATCGAATTCGCGGTCGAACAACGCCGCGAGGGCAAGACCTTGCGCGAAGCGGTGATCGAGGCCTGCCGCCTGCGCTTCCGCCCGATCCTGATGACCTCGTTCGCCTTCATCATGGGCGTGGTGCCGATGGCCATCTCCACCGGCGCCGGCGCCAATTCACGCCACGCCATCGGCACCGGCGTGATCGGCGGCATGGTCTTCGCGACCTTCATCGGCCTGTTGCTGATCCCGGTGTTCTTCGTGGTGGTCAGGCGCATGCTCGGCGACAAGCTGGATGA
>SEHC01000409.1 GCA_004173415.1 Lysobacteraceae bacterium | reverse complement strand
GGCGTGGAATACGTTGGGGTTCTGGCTGGGGTCCATTGCGGCCTCCGGAGTGTTACCAGAGAGGTGGGGACGGCCCCGGAGGGTTCAAGCGTGACCTTGTGCATCCCTTCTCCTTCCCGAAGAACGAAAGCTATGTCTTGCGCTTGGCCCGCGGATGCGCGGCGTCGTATACCTTGGCCAGGTGCTGGAAGTCCAGGTGGGTGTAGATCTGGGTGGTGGCGATGTCGGCGTGGCCGAGCAGTTCCTGCACACCGCGCAGGTCGCCCGAGGATTCCAGGATGTGGCTGGCGAAGCTGTGCCGCAGCATGTGCGGGTGCACGTTCTTGAACAGGCCCTGCTTCTGGGCCAGCAGTTTCATGCGGATCTGCACCGCGCGCTGCGAAAGTGGCCCGCCATTGCGGCCGGGGAAGACGACCTCGTGGCCGGCGCCGCCACGTTCTTCGCGCCACGCCTGCAGCGCCTTGCGCGCATGCGAACCCACCGGCACCTTGCGCTGCTTGCTGCCCTTGCCCATCACCGTGACCAGCCCGCTGGCCAGGTCCAGGTCGTGCCAGCGCAGGCCGCACAACTCGCTCAGGCGAAGGCCGGAGGAATAGAAAAGCTCCAGCAGCGCGCGGTCGCGGACCCCCAGCGGCACGTCGGTCGGCACTTCGACCAGGCGCGAGGCTTCATCGGCGTCGAGCACCTGCGGCAGCTTGCGTGGCGATTTCGGTGCGCGCAGCGCCGCGGCCGGGCTGGCGGCGATGCGGCCATGCTTGAGCAGCCAGTTGAAGTAGCTGCGGCATGCGGAAAGCCGCCGCTGCAGGCTCTTGGGCGACAGGCCGCGGCGATGCTCGGCGGCGACGAAGGCGCGAAGCTGCTCGGTGTGCAGCGCCGAGAGGTCTGCCAGTCCCTGGGCCGCCGCCCACCCGGCCAAAGCACCGAGGTCGCGGCGATAGGCGTCGAGCGTATGCGCCGACATGCGGCGCTCGACGTGGAGATGGGAAAGGAAGTCATCAACCATGCCGACGCATCCCCGTCGCGCGCCCTTGTCGCGAACGCCTCGGGCGGGCGATCCGCGTGCTCTCCGCCAGCGGGGGCTTCAAGGCCACGCAGCGGACGACGCGAGGAACGGGCTCCCCACCTGCGCGGGGAGGAAAAGCAGGAGCCGGAGCCCTGGCTTCAGCCATCAAACCGCTTCAGCGCCGCGACCAGCGCCTCGCCCATCATGCGCAGGAACAACGTGCCCATGCCCGGGTAGAAACGGTTGCCGTCGCGGCTTCCCACCGCGACCAGGCCCAGGCCGGGCAGCGGCAGCAGCGCCGAGGACTGCACTTCATCGGCGCGCGCACCGTACAGCAGCGCGTTCTTTTCCGGCTGCAGGCGCCCGCAGATCGGCTCGCCGTCCTTCAGGCAGTCGCGGAACGAATTCAGCTGGCTGCTGCCTTCGGCCAGTACCTGCAGCCACTCGGCGTCCTCCAGCCCGTCGACCGGGTCGAACACGACGATGCGCACCAGGTCACCATTGAAGTCCTCGGCCAGCGAAGCGGCGATGGCCCGCAGCGTGTCCGCCGCATTGCCCTGCTTGAGCAGCGACAGGGTCAGCTGGTGGGTGCGGACCGCCAGGCGCTCGTTGTCCTGGGCGTTGGCGAACAGGTCGCCCAGGCGCTTGGACAGTTCCCGGTTCTTGTCGCGCAGCACTTCCAGCTGATAGCTGGCCAGCGAGGCAGTCGGACCTTCGTCGCGCGGCACCACCAGGGTCATGGCCAGGTCCGGGAACTGCTTGAGGAAGGTCGGGTGCCGGCGCAGCCAGGCGGCCACTTCGTGGGCGCCGAGTTTTTCTTGTGCCTCTGTCATTGTTTCCATTCCCCTTCGAATACGAATGCCGCCGGTCCTGACATGATGACCGCGGCGGCGTCATCGGGCCAGTCGATCCGCAGGTCGCCGCCGGGCAGCGAGATGCGCACGCTGCGCGCGATCCTGCCGCTGCGAACCAGCACCGCGGCGGCGGCGCAGGCGCCACTGCCGCAGGCCAGGGTCTCGCCGACCCCGCGCTCGAACACGCGCAGGCGCACATGGTCCCGAGCCAGGACCTGGGCGAAGCCGATGTTGGCCGACTGCGGAAACAGGCCGCTGGCCTGCAGGGCCGGCCCCCACGCAGCCACCGGGGCGGCCTGGACATCATCCACTTCGATCACCGCGTGCGGGTTGCCCATCGACACCGCGCCGAAGCCGAGTTCACGGCCATCCAGCACGAACGGATAGCGGACCTGGGCGACATCGAAACCGGCCAGCGGGATCAACGCCGGATCGAACCGCGGCACGCCCATGGCGATGGAGTAGCGATCGCCGCCCAGGCGTTGCACTTCATGCGTGGCCAACGGGCTGTCCAGCTCGAAGCGATCGCCGT
>SEHC01000408.1 GCA_004173415.1 Lysobacteraceae bacterium | reverse complement strand
CTGTCCCACAGGCTGGTGCGGGTCGGGTTGCCGGACAGGGCCTGGAAGCTGAGCGGGGTGACGAACTGCTGGGCCCCGGCCGTCATCGCCACCTGTACTTCCGCGCCGGCCTCGCGCAGGCGACGCACCAGTTCCAGCGCCTTGTAGGCGGCGATGCCGCCACCCACGCACAGCAGCACGTGCTGGCCTTTCAAGTTGTCCGCCACGTCGGGGAGTTCCTATCGCCGTTCAGGCAGTTAGCTTACCCGAAGCACTCCCCGGCCCTGATAGCGCCCGGGCATGAGGCCAGGGCAGGCTGGCCATATGCACATTCGCGACTGGCCCGCCGACGAACGCCCCCGGGAAAAGCTGCTGGCCCGCGGCCCGGCTTCCCTATCGGACGCGGAGTTGCTGGCGATCTTCCTGGGCTCGGGCCTGCGCGGCCGCGACGCGGTGCAAACCGCACGCGACCTGCTGGCCAGCCATGGCCCGCTGCGCGCACTGCTGGACCAGGCGCCGACGCACCTGGCCACCCTGCCCGGCCTCGGGCCCGCACGGGCCTGCCAGCTGGCCGCGGCGCTGGAGCTGGGACACCGTCACCTGGCCGCGGCCCTGGAGCGTGGCCAGGTCCTGAGCGACCCGGCCTCGGCCGGGCGCTATTTCACCCAGCGCCTGAGGACCCGCCCGCACGAAGTGTTCGCCGCGCTGTTCCTCGACACCCGCCATCGTGCCCTGGCCTTCGAGGAAATGTTCCAGGGCACAGTCGACGGCGCCGAAGTCCATCCCCGCGAGATCGTGCGCCGGGCCCTGGCCCATAACGCGGCGGCGGTGATCATCGGCCACAACCACCCTTCCGGCGACGCCGAACCGTCAGCCGCCGACCGCGCGGTCACCGCGCGCCTGAAGCAGGCCCTGTCGCTGGTCGAAATCAGGCTGCTGGACCACTTCGTGGTCGGCGACGGGCCGGCGGTCTCGCTTGCCGCGCGCGGCTGGGTATAGCCAGCGGAGACCGCCACCGGACCCCAGGCGGCGCGGTCGGGTAAAATTATCGACCCGTCGCATCAGCAGAACCCCGTGAAATCCCAACTCCGCGCCCTGATCGCCCAAGGCATCGATGCCTTGCGCAGCGCCGGCACCTTGCCGGCCGACACCGCCACCCCGGATTTCGTGGTCGAACGCCCCAAGACGCGCGAGCACGGCGACTTCGCCAGCAACGTGGCGATGCTGCTGGCCAAGCCGGCGCGCAGCAATCCGCGCGCGCTGGCCCAGGCGCTGGTGGCGGCGCTGCCGGCCAGCGCCGACATCGCCCGGGTCGAGATCGCCGGCCCCGGCTTCATCAACTTCCACATGACCGCGGCCGCCTACCAGCGCGAAGTGGCGACGGTTCTCGCCCAGGGTTCTCGCTACGGCCTCAACCAGACCGGCGCCGGCAAGACCGTGGGCGTGGAGTACGTGTCCGCCAACCCCACCGGCCCGCTGCATGTCGGCCACGGCCGCGCCGCGGCGATCGGCGACTGCATCGCGCGCGTGCTGCAGGCCAATGGCTGGAACACGCGCCGCGAGTTCTACTACAACGACGCCGGCGTGCAGATCGAGAACCTGGCCCTGTCGGTTCAGGCCCGCGCCCGCGGGCTGAGACCCGATGCCGAGGGCTGGCCGGAAGCCGGCTACCGCGGCGATTACATCCAGGACGTGGCCGACGCCTACCTGCGCGGCGAGACCGTCGAGTCCGACGGCCAGGCCATCACCGGCGCCGGCGACGCCGACGACCTGGATGCCATCCGCCGGTTCGCCGTGGCCGCGTTGCGCCGCGAGCAGAACGGCGACCTGGCCGCCTTCGACGTCTCGTTCGACACCTATTTCCTGGAAAGCTCGCTGTACGCCGACGGCAAGGTCGAGGAGACCGTGCAGCGCCTTGCCGCCACCGGCCACACCTACGAGGAAGGCGGCGCGCTGTGGTTGCGGAGCACCGATTTCGGTGACGACAAGGACCGCGTGATGCGCAAGTCCGATGGCACCTTCACCTATTTCCTGCCGGACGTGGCCTACCACCTGTCCAAGTGGCAGCGCGGCTACGGGCGCGCGATCACCGAGCTGGGCGCCGACCACCATGGCAGTCTGGCCCGGGTCAGGGCCGGCCTGCAGGCGCTGGACGTCGGCATCCCGCAAGGCTGGCCGGAGTACGTGCTGCACCAGATGGTCACGGTGATGCGCGGCGGCGAAGAGGTGAAGCTGTCCAAGCGCGCTGGCAGCTACTTCACCCTGCGCGACCTGATCGAGGAAGCCGGCCGCGACGCCACGCGCTGGTTCCTGATCGCGCGCAAGCCCGATTCGCAGCTGACCTTCGACATCGACCTGGCCCGCCAGCAGAGCAACGACAACCCGGTGTTCTACGTGCAGTACGCGCATGC
>SEHC01000407.1 GCA_004173415.1 Lysobacteraceae bacterium | reverse complement strand
GCGACGTGATGCTGTTCGCCAGCAACGGCAAGGCAGTGCGGTTCGACGAAGCCTCGGTCCGCTCGATGGGCCGCACCGCGACCGGCGTGCGCGGCATCCGCCTCGGCGCTGGCGAGCACGTGGTCAGCCTGGTCGTGGTCGAGGGCGATGGCGATGTCCTGACCGCCAGCGCGCGCGGCTTCGGCAAGCGCACGGCGCTGGAGGATTATCCGAAGAAGGGCCGTGGCACCCAGGGCGTGCTGGCGATCAAGACCAGCGACCGCAACGGCAAGCTGGTCGGCGCGATCCAGTTGTCCGACCACCACGAAGTGCTGCTGATTTCCGATGGCGGCACCATGGTGCGCACCCGCGCTTCGGAGATTTCCCAGGTCGGCCGCAACACCCAGGGCGTCACCCTGATCAAGCTGGCCAAGGACGAGACGTTGCAGGCGGTGGAGCGGCTGGATGCCTCGCTGGAAGGTGACGACGAGTCCACCGACGCCAGCGCAACCGCGGTCTCCGAGGTTCCGGCCGGAGACCAGCCGGAAGCCTGACCGGTCGCCGTCGGCAAGGGCGGCGAGCGCTTCGAACGGGCGTTGTTTTGCGTTCTATACTTCCTGCAATTTCAGGGGGCAGGGAATCGCAATGGCAGCGCAAATGGAATCGCGGGGCGAATCGCGGGGCAGGACCGAGTCCGGGCGCACGCCGGGCAGACACGACAACGCGCGCATCGGCCTGATGCGCGCGTTCTTCTTTGTGGCGCTGCTGTCGCTGGGCCGGAGCAGCACGAGGGTGACCTGTCCATCGCCGTGGAATTCACCCGGCCGCTGGTGGGTTCGCAGGCGTTCGACGACCTGCTGGCGGTGACCGATGACAAGGGCGCGCCGGTCAAGGGCAGCTGGGTGCTGGACGACAAGGGCCAGGTGCTGCGGTTCCCTTACGTGGAGGCGGCCAGGGACTACGAAGTGGTGGTGCGCGCGGGGCTGCTGGCCGCCGACGGCAGCCGCCTGGGCCGGGACCTGAAGCAGAAGGTGCATACCGGGCAACTGGACCCCGCGGTCGGCTTCGCCTCGCAGGGCAGTGTCCTGCCGGCGCGGGAGAGCCGTGGCCTGCCGGTGGTCTCGGTCAACGTCAAGGAAGTGGACGTGGAGTTCCTGCGCGTCGGCGAGAAGGCGCTGCCGCGGTTCTTCGCCGCTTACCAGCGCGGCGGCCGGCGCGGGAGCTGGCAGCTGGACAGCGATTACGACGGCGACGCTCCGATCAGCGAACTGGCCGAGCCGGTCTACGTCAACCGCTTCCTGCTGGGCGGCAAGCCGAACGAGCGCCTGCTGACCTACCTGCCTATCCAGGACATCGCCGAACTGCAGGAGCCGGGGCTGTACTTCGCGGTGATGAAGCGCTCCGGCAGCTTCTCCAGCGAGTACGAGACCGCCTTCTTCACCGTCAGCGACATCGGCCTGCACGCGCGTGCCTACAAGGACAAGCTGTTCGTGCACACCGCTTCGCTCGGCGACGGGCGGGCAGGTGGCGGGGTCCAGCTCAAGGTGCTGGACGCGAAGGGCGAGGTCTTCCTGAAGGGAGAGACCGACTCCAACGGCAACGTCCTGCTCAACTACAAGCTCGACGCCGGCCACGTGCTGGTCGCCAGCCGTGGCAAGGACGTGTCCCTGCTGCCGTTCAACCAGCCCGCGCTCGACCTGTCCGAGTTCTCGGTGGCCGGGCGGCGCGCGGCCTGGTTCGACGTGTTCGCCTGGTCCGGGCGCGACCTGTACCGCCCCGGCGAGACGGTTCGCATCAATGCGCTGTTGCGCGACAACGATGGCAAGCCGGTCAAGCCGCAGCCGCTGTTCCTGCGCTTGAAGCAGCCCGATGGCAAGACCTTCCGCGATAGCCGGATCGAGCCGGGTGCGCAGGGTTACCTGAGCTTCGAGCAGCAGATCCCGGCCGAAGCCCCCACCGGGCGATGGCAGGTGGAGTTCCGCACCGATCCGGCGAGCGCCGAGGCGGTGCAGGGCATGACCCTGCGGATCGAGGAGTTCCTGCCCGAGCGGATGAAGCTGGACCTGGAAAGCGTCCAGCCCGTGCTCAAGCCGGGCGAGCCGCTGAAGCTGAAGGCGATCGCCGCCTACCTGTATGGCGCCCCGGCTGAAGGCAACCGCTTCACCGCCAAGCTCGCCGTCACCGTCGAGCAGCATCCGCTCGAGCAGTTGCCCGGTTATTTCTTCGGCGACCCGACCGTGGTCCTGCCGAAGGAGGCCAGCGACGTGGTCGACACCACCTTCGATGCCAGCGGCATCCATGAGCAGGACATCGCGCTTCCGGCCGAGGCCAAGCCGACCACTCCGATCGCTGCCGTGGTTTCCGGCAGCGTCTACGAAACCGGTGGCCGCACCGTCAACCGCAGCCTCAAGCGGGTGCTGTGGCCGGCCGCTGCCCTGGTCGGCGTGCGCCCGCTGTTCGACGACAAGGACGGCGCAGACGGCAACGGCAGCGCCCGTTTCGAGCTGCTGCGGGTCGACGCGGCCGGCAAGCCGCAACCGGCCCGTGGACTCAGGGCCACCCTGGTGCGCGAACACCGCGACTATCACTGGAGCTTCCAGGACGAAGGCGGCTGGGACTACGACTTCACCCAGCGCTACGAGAACCTGGAGGTGAAGACGGTGGACGTCGGCGCCACCGCCGCGCGGATCGACTACCCGGTGGAATGGGGCGCCTATCGCCTGGACGTGTTCGACCCGGCCACCGGCCTGACCACGCGCTATCCGTTCAATGCCGGCTGGGGCTGGGACGACCAGAACCGCGGCCTGGATGCGCGGCCCGACAAGGTCAAGCTGGCCCTGGACAAGACCGCCTACAAAGCAGGCCAAACCCTCAAGGTCACGGTCACCCCGCCGCACCCCGGCAAGGGCCTGCTGATGGTGGAAAGCGACCGCATGCTCTACGTGCAGGAGATCGATGCCAAGCCCGGCGCCACCTTCGAGATACCGGTGACCGCGGACTGGGAGCGCCACGACGTGTACGTCACCGCGCTGGTGTTCCGCGGCGGCTCGGTGCCCAGCAGGATCACCCCGGCGCGCGCGGTCGGCGTGGCCCACGTGCCGATGGACCGACGCGACCGCCGCGTCGCGGTCGGCCTGGTCGCACCCAGGCAGATGCGTCCGGAGCA
>SEHC01000032.1 GCA_004173415.1 Lysobacteraceae bacterium | reverse complement strand
TCGCCGACCGCGGTGAACGGTGTCGCAAGCGCGGTGATACTGCCGGAAAGTGACAAGCTGCTGCCTATGCAAGAGGGTCGCGCGGATCGCCGCGCACCCGGCGATGTTACTTGCGGCTTGAAAGCGCGGGCAAGTATGCTGGCTTCATGCACCAGGCACCTGCCCGGTCGCCATTCAGACTAAGAGTGATGCCGGAAGCCCCACAGACAGATTCAACCGCTCGGCCTTCGCCGAACGAAAACCACCTCCTGATCAACGCCTATACGACGCATCCGGAGTCGCCGCTCCTGTCGGTGACGCGGCGGATCGCCGACAGCGGCTGCAACCTGGTCGACGCGCGCCTGTCCACGGTCGGCCGCGACGTGTCGGTGACCGCGCTGGCCACCGGTTCGTGGGATGCGGTGGCCAAGCTGGAGGCGATGATGACCCGGCTGGAGCGCGAGGAAGGCCTCAAGCTGGTCTGGTACCGCACCGCCGCCAAGGTGGTGCAGTCCAACCTGCTGCCGTACATCGTCGAAGTGGTGGCCGCCGACAAGCCCGGGATCCTGTTCCAGCTGGCCGATTTCTTCGATCGCCAGGGCATCACCATCGAGAACCTGCAGAGCACGCGCTACCGCGCCATGCAGACCGGCGCGGAGATGTTCTCGGCCCAGGTCACCATCGGCATCCCGGCCAACATGCATATCGCCGCGCTGCGCGACGATTTCCTCGAATTCTGCGACCATCTGAACCTGGACGCGATCATGGACCCGATGAAGTTCTGAGCCGATGACAGAAACCGGCAAGGCCCTGGGCAAGACCACGCTGAAGCTGCCGCTGGCGCTCTCCGGCGGCGGCAGCGCCAAGCTCTCCGACTACGCCGGCCAGTGGCTGGTGCTGTACTTCTACCCCAAGGACAGCACCCCGGGCTGCACCACCGAAGGCCTCGACTTCAACGCCCTGCTGCCGCAGTTCCGCAAGCTTGGCGCGACGGTGCTGGGCGTTTCCCGCGACTCGGTGAAAGCGCACGATAATTTCTGCAGCAAGCAGGGCTTCGCGTTCTCGCTGGTCAGCGACGCCGATGAAGCGCTGTGCAAGGCCTTCGACGTGATCCACGAGAAGAACATGTACGGGCGCAAGGTGCTGGGCGTGGTCCGCAGCACCTTCCTGCTCTCGCCCGACGGCCGCATCGCCCAGGAGTGGCGCGGGGTGAAGGTCGCCGGCCACGCCCAGGCCGTGCTGGAAGCGCTGAAGGTCGCCCGCAAGCAGTGACCCCTCCCGACTACCCGTCCCGCCACTGCCCCGCTCCGCGGGCCGCGGTGGTCTTCGCCGTTCCAGTCGCCCGTCCCTTCGTTCCCCGCCGCTTTCTCTCGTTCCTCGTTCCTCGTTGTCCCGTTCCTCGCCTCACCCCGCCACACCCATCCACACCCACCTCCATGAGGCTGTCTAGATGACCCGAAGCAAGCGCATCTACGTGCTGGATACCAACGTGCTGATGCACGACCCGACTTCGCTGTTCAAGTTCGAGGAACACGACGTGTTCCTGCCAATGCAGGTCATCGAGGAACTCGACAACGCCAAGAAGGGCATGACCGAAGTCAGCCGCAACGCGCGCCAGGTCAGCCGCTTCCTCAATGAACTGATCGAGGGCGCCGGCGCCGAGCAGATCGACGCCGGCATCCTGCTCAGCCATCCGCAGGGACTGCAGCTGAAGTCGCGGGGCTCGATCGGGCGGCTGTACTTCCAGACCAGGCCGATCGAACCGGGGCGCACCTTCGGCACGGTCGCCCCGGACAACAAGATCCTGGCCTCGGTGCTGGAACTGCGCGAGGAGCATCCCGATACCCCGGTGATCCTGGTCTCCAAGGACATCAACCTGCGGATCAAGGCCGCGATCAGCGGCCTGGTCGCCGAGGACTACGAGAACGACCGGGCGCTGGACGATTTCAGCCTGCTGTTCACCGGCGCCACCGAACTGTCGGCCGATTTCTGGGACCGCCACGAGAAGGACCTGCGCTCCTGGAGCGACAAGGCCGGGCGCACCAGCTACGAAGTCGGCATGACCGAGGACGAGGACTGGTATCCGAACCAGTTCCTGTACCTGCCGGGCGAGGACGAAGTCGAATTCCGGGTCGCCAGGATCGGCGCCGACAAGAAGGCCACGCTGGCCCTGGCCGATGACTTCCGCAGCAGCCAGCACGCGGTCTGGGGCATCACCGCGCGCAACCGCGAGCAGAACTTCGCCCTCAATGCGCTGATGGACCCGGAGATCGATTTCGTCAGCCTGCTCGGCACCGCCGGGACGGGCAAGACCCTGCTCGCGCTGGCTGCCGGCCTGGCCCAGACCATGGACCAGCAACGCTACCGCGAGATCATCATGACCCGGGCCACCGTGTCGGTCGGCGAGGACATCGGCTTCCTGCCCGGCACCGAGGAGGAAAAGATGACCCCGTGGATGGGCGCGCTGACCGACAACCTGGAAGTGTTGACCCACAACCAGGACGGCGGCGCCTGGGGCCGCGCGGCGACCAACGACCTGCTGGCCTCGCGGATCAAGATCCGCTCGATGAACTTCATGCGCGGGCGCACCTTCCTTTCCCGCTACCTGATCCTGGACGAGGCCCAGAACCTCACCCCGAAGCAGATGAAGACCCTGATCACCCGCGCCGGCCCCGGCACCAAGATCGTATGCCTCGGCAACGTGGAGCAGATCGACACCCCGTACCTGACCGAGACCACCTCGGGCCTGACCTACGCGGTGGACCGCTTCAAGAACTGGGCCCACAGCGCGCACATCACCTTGCGTCGCGGCGAGCGTTCGCGGCTGGCCGATTACGCCTCGGAAGTGCTGTAGGACCGGGGCTGCGGAAGCCGGGTGGGATACCGGCCTGCGCCGGGATGACGGCCTGGTGGGCACCCACACCCACTCCATGTCCGTTGCGTCGGCGCTTCAAGCACCCTCTCCCGTCAGGTGGGGTCCCGGCGTTCGCCGGGATGACGATCTGGTGGGATGGAGGTTGCCTCACCGTGATTACCCGGGGCGATGAGGATTGTTGTAGGAGCGACGCAGGTGGCGGAGCCAGGAAATCGTGGGGCCGGATAATGTGGGCAATCGAGCGCTGCGTGCTTCGCGACCTGCGTCGCTCCTACAAATGCCAGGCCGGCGCTTTCGTCCGGTACAGGCGAGGCCGCGCCGCGCGCCATTTCCAACCGTCATCGCGGCGAACGCCGGGACCCAACCCGCAGCGCACGTGCACCCATGCCATGCACGTTGCGTCGGCATGTCGGCATGTCGGCGCATAGGCGCTTCAAGCACCTTCTCACGTCAGCTTGGGTCCCGGCGTTCGCCGGGATGACGATCTGATGGGCACGCACGCCTACGCCATGTCCGTTGCGTCGGCGCTTCAAGCACCCTCTCCCGTCAGGTTGGGTCCCGGCGTTCGCCGGGATGACGATCTGGTGGGCACGCACGCCTACGCCATGTCCGTTGCGTCGGCGCTTCAAGCACCCTCTCCCGTCAGGTTGGGTCCCGACATTCGCCGGGATGACGATCTGATGGGCACGCACACCTACGCCATGTCCGTTGTGTCGGCGCTTCAAGCACCCTCTCCCGTCAGGTTGGGTCCCGGCGTTCGCCGGGATGACGACCTGGTGGGATGACGACCTGATGGGATAACGACCAGGTGGGATGACAATCTGGTGGGATGACGATCTGGTGGGATGACGATCTGGTGGGATGACGATCTGGTGGGATGACGATCTGGTCGGATGACGATCTGGTGGGATGACGATCTGGTTGGATGGAGGTTGCCTCACGGTGATTACCAGGGGCGATGAGGGTTGTTGTAGGAGCGACGCAGGTGGCGGAGCCAGGAAATCGTGGGGCCGGATAATGTGGGCAATCGAGCGCTGCGTGCTTCGCGACTGGCGTCGCTCCTACAAATGCCAGGCCGGCGCTTTCGTCCGGTACAGGCGAGGCCGCGCCGCGCCCCATTTCCAACCGTCATCCCGGCGAACGCCGGGACCCAACCCGCAGCGCACGCGCACCCATGCCCTGCACGTTGGGTCGGCATGTCGGCATGTCGGCGCATAGGCGCTTCAAGCACCTTCTCACGTCAGGTTGGGTCCCGGCGTTCGCCGGGATGACGATCTGGTGGGCACGCACGCCTACGCCATGTCCGTTGCGTCGGCGCTTCAAGCACCCTCTCCCGTCAGTTTGGGTCCCGGCGTCCGCCGGGATGACGATCTGCTGGGATGACGGCCTGGTGGGATGACGGCTTGGGGGAGATGACGATCTGGTGTGATGACGGCCCGGTGGGGTGGAGGTAGCCCAGGGTGACTTACCGAAGGTTGGCCGTCGATTCCCTGCGACGGGCAGCCGAGCAAGCTCGGCTCTACGACAGTCTGATGGTTTGCCAGTGGCACGAATGATGTTCAGAACATCAACATGCAATTCTGGTGCTTGCATAAGCACGGCTTGGGTGGTGGAATGGGGGTCATGATCACCGCCAACCAATTGCGCGCGGCGCGCGCCCTGCTCGGCATCGACCAGCGTGCGCTGGCGGCGATGGCGGGGGTGTCGCTGCCCACCATCCAGCGCATGGAGGCCAGCACCGGCAACGTCCGTGGGGTGGTCGACACCCTGACCCGGATCGTCGAGGCGCTGGATGCGGCCGGTGTCGAACTGATCGGCAATGAACAACCCAGCCAGGGTCGCGGCCGCGGGGTGCGCCTGAAGGAGCCGTCATGAGCCCTGCGCCCAGCCCTTCGCCCAGTCAGCAATCCCCCAGCCCCGCCGCCCGCTACGCGCGGCTGTTCGTGCCCAAGCTGTACACGGTGCTGCGCGGCGGCTACGGCTGGGGCGACCTGCGCGCCGATGCCGTCGCCGGCCTGACCGTCGCCATCGTCGCCCTGCCGCTGGCCATGGCCCTGGCCATCGCCAGCGGCACCACCCCGGACAAGGGCCTGCACACCGCGATCATCGCCGGATTCCTGATTTCGGCCTTCGGTGGCTCGCGGGTGCAGATCGGCGGGCCCACCGCGGCCTTCATCCCGGTGGTGTTCATGGTCATCCAGAAGTTCGGCTACGGCGGCATGATCCTGTGCACGCTGATGGCCGGGCTGATGCTGATCGGCGCCGGCCTGCTGCGCCTGGGCACGCTGATGAAGTACATGCCGCAGCCGGTGATCACCGGTTTCACCGCCGGCATCGCGGTCAGCATCTTCTCCAGCCAGGTCAAGGATCTGCTGGGCCTGCGCATGGGCGCGGTGCCGGTGGAGTTCATTCCGCGCTGGGTTGCCTACGGCAAGCACATCGCCAGCACCCAGCCGGCGGCGCTGGCGATGGCGGTGCTGGGACTGGCTGTGATCGTGGCCCTGCGCCGCTGGAAGCCGGCCTGGCCCGGTTTCCTGATCGCGCTGCTGGTCTGCACCGCGGTGGCCGTGGCCCTGGCGCTGCCGGCCGAAACCATCGGCACCCGCTTCGGCAACCTGCCCTCGACCCTGCCCGGCTTCGAATTCCCGCATATCCCGTTCGAACGCACCTTCGAGCTGCTGCCCAGCGCCTTCACCATCGCCTTCCTGGCCGGGGTCGAGTCACTGCTGTCGGCGGTGGTGGCCGACGGCATGATCGGCGGCCGCCACCGCTCCAACGCCGAGCTGGTGGCGCAGGGAGTGGCCAATGTCGGTTCGGCCCTGTTTGGCGGCCTGCCGGCGACCGGGGCGATCGCGCGCACCGCCACCAACGTGCGCGCCGGCGCGCGCTCGCCGGTGGCCGGCATGCTGCACGCGGTGTTCCTGCTGCTGTTCATGCTGCTGCTGTCGCCGTGGATGCGTTACGTGCCGCTGGCGGCGCTGGCCGCGGTGTTGCTGGTGGTGGCCTGGAACATGAGCGAATACCAGCATTTCCGCCACACCATGTCGGCCCCGAAGGGCGACCGGCTGGTGTTGCTGCTGACCTTCTTCCTGACCGTGTTCTTCGACCTGACCGTGGCCATCCAGGCCGGCATCGTGGTCGCCGCCTTCGTCTTCATGTTCCGCATGGCCGAGACCGTGGAGGTGACCTCGGGCATCCGCCTGCTGGATGACAACGGCAATGGCGAAGCCGACGAACACGCCACCCAGCGCGCGCGGCTGCCGCCGGGCGTGGAGGCGTTCCAGATCAGCGGGCCGCTGTTCTTCGGTGCGGCCAGCCGCCTGGACGACCTGCTGGATACCTTCCAGGTCACGCCCCGGGTGTTCATCCTGCGCATGCGCCTGGTGCCCTTCATCGACGCCAGCGGCATGCATGCACTGGAGACCCTGCTGGACCGCTGCCGCCGCCGTGGCATCGTGCTGGTGGTGTCCGGATTGCAGCCGCAGCCACGGCGGGTGATCCAGAAGATGCACCTGCATCCGCGCGAAGGCGAACTGCACTTCGTCGCCGATTTCGAATCGGCCCTGGAACTGTCCGCAAGCCTGGCCTCCGGCCACGGCGATGCGGCTAGACTGGACGCTTGAACGCCATGCACACACCCAGCGTCCTGACCATCGCCGGCTCCGATTCCGGTGGCGGCGCCGGCATCCAGGCCGACCTGAAGACCTTCGCCGCGCATCGCGTGCATGGGTTGTCGGCGATCACCGCGCTGACCGCGCAACACACCCGCGGGGTGATCGCGGTCGAGGTGCCGGCGCTGGATTTCCTGCGCGCGCAACTGGAGGCCTGCTTCGACGACTTCGAGATCGGCGCGGTCAAGCTGGGCATGCTGGCCAATGCCGGGGTGATCGGCGTGGTCGCCGACTCGATGGCCGCGCGGCGGCCGCCGTTCCTGGTGGTCGACCCGGTGATGGTGGCGACCAGCGGGGCCAAGCTGCTGGAGGAAGCCGCGCTCGACGCGCTGCGTCGCCGGCTGATCCCGCTGGCCTCGGTGCTGACCCCGAACCTGCCCGAAGCCGAACTGCTGCTCGGGCGCCGGATCGACAGCCTGCGGGGGATGTATGCGGCGGCCGACGACCTGCTGGCGCTGGGCGCGGCCGGGGTGCTGCTCAAGGGCGGCCACCTGGCCGGCGACGGCGACGTGGTCGACCTGTTCGTCGATGCCGGCGGCCGCCGCGAGATCGCCCATCCACGCCTGCGCGTCGATGCCCATGGCACCGGCTGCACCCTGGCTTCGGCGATCGCCGCCAACCTTTGCCTGGGCCTGCCGCTGGCCGAGGCCTGCGCCGCCGCCGCCGACTACGTGCATGCGGCCCTGCGCGGCGGTTACCGCCCGGGTCGCAGCGAGGTGCTGGTGCTCGACCATTTCGGCGCCGCCCCGCCGCGATGAGCGTGCGCCAGGCAGAGATCGCGCTGGCCAGCGCGGACGGCCACCGTTTCAACCTGCTCGCGCGCATCCCCGAACGCGCCCATGCCGCGCTGCTGTGGCTGCCCGCACTGGGCGTTGCCGCCAGGCATTACCTGCCGCTGGCCGAGGCGCTCAACGCGCGCGGCATCGCCGTGTTCCTGCACGAATGGCGCGGCAACGGCAGCAGCAGCCTGCGCGCCAGCCGCGAAGTGGACTGGGGCTATCGCCAGTTGCTCACCCTGGACCTGGAAAGCAGCCACGCCGCGATTGCCGCCCATTGCGATGTGCCGGTCCGGGTCATCGGCGGCCACAGCATCGGCGCGCAACTGGCGTCCTGTTACCTGGCCCTGCACCCGGGCAGCTACGGGCAACTCTGGCTGGTGGCCAGCGGCTCGCCGTACTGGCGCACGTTCCCGGCGCCGAAACGCTACCTGTTCCCGCTGGCCTTCCAGTTCGTGCCGTGGATCGCCGAGCGTCGCGGCCTGCTGCACGGGCGCCGCTACGGTTTCGGCGGCGACGAGGCCCGCAGCCTGATGCGCGACTGGGCCAGGGTAGGCCTGAGCAACCGTTATGCGGCCGCCGGCCTGGATGTAGACCTGGAGGCGGCGCTGGCCGGCGTCCAGGCCCAGGCCCACGCCGTGCTGCTGGCGCGCGACTGGTTCGCGCCGCGCCGCTCGATGCAGGCGCTGCTGGACAAGATGCCCGGCTCGCGTTCGCGCATCACCACCCTGGATGACGCGGCGCTGGGCGCGCGCGCCGACCATTTCGCCTGGATGAAGCAGCCTCAGGCGGTGGCCGCGGTCCTGGCCGCTTCCACCGCCGCCGGCGACGCGTAGCCGTCAGGATTCATCGACTGCCAGCGCCACGCGTCGCGGCACATCGCATCGACGTCGAACTCGGCGCTCCAGCCCAGCAACTCACGGGCCAGGCCCGGGTCCGCGTAGACCTCGGCGACATCGCCGGGCCGGCGGGCCACGATCTGGTGGGGGACTTGGCGGCCGCTGGCGCGGGCAAAAGCCTCTACCAGCTGCAGCACGCTGATGCCATGGCCGGTGCCCAGGTTGACGGTCAGGCTGCGGTCCTCGCGCGACAGGTAATCGAGCGCATCGGCGTGGGCGCGGGCCAGGTCCATGACGTGGATGTAATCGCGCACGCCGGTGCCGTCCACCGTGGGCCAGTCGCCGCCGAACACCTGCAGGTGTTCGCGCCTGCCGACCGCGACCTGGCAGATGTACGGCATCAGGTTGTTGGGGATGCCGGACGGATCCTCGCCGATCAGGCCCGAGGCATGCGCGCCGACCGGATTGAAATAGCGCAGGTTGGCCGCCTTGAACTGCGGGTCGGACTGGCACAGGTCCTCGATCAACTGCTCCATCACCAGCTTGGTGCGGCCGTAGGGATTGGTGACCCGCAACGGCGCGTCCTCGCGCACCGGCACCGAGGCCGGGTCGCCATAGACCGTTGCCGAGGAACTGAACACCAGATGGCGGGTGCCCGCCTGCTTCATCGCCTGCAGCAGGTTGATGGTGCCGCTGATGTTGTTGTCGAAATAGTCCAGCGGTTTCTCGCAGGATTCGCCGACCGCCTTGAGCGCGGCGAAGTGGATCACCGCATCGAAGCGGCGCCCGGCGAACAGGCGGTCCAGCGCCGGCTTGTCGCGCATGTCGACCTGGTGGAAATCCACCGCGGCCCCGGTCAGTTGCTGCAACCGCTGCAGGACCACCGGCGAGCTGTTGCTGTAGTTGTCGGCGATCGAAACCTGGTGGCCGCGCCCGGCCAGCACCGTATAGGTGTGGCAGCCGATGTAGCCGGTACCACCGCACAGCAGAACTCGCATCGGGACTCCAGTGGCGGGAAAGGATTGCCCGCTCCGTCAATCGTTCACGCAACATCGCGAGTATATCGGACAGCCATGGCGCGCATCCCCGGTCCACTGGCTGCGTCGGCCATGCCATCCGCTAGACTGCGCCCACGTCACGCCACCGGCCAAGCCCACGATGCCCGCAATGCTGCCTACGCCTGAAAACACCCGCGTCGCCGTGATCGGCCTGGGTTACGTGGGACTGCCGCTGGCCGCGGCGCTGGGACAGCGCTTCCCCACCGTGGGCTTCGATGTCGATGCGCGCCGCATCGGCGAACTGGACCAGCGCCAGGACCACACCCTGGAGGTGACCGAAGAGGAACTGGGCGAAGCCCGGCACTTGGGCTTCAGCGACGATCCCGCTGCGCTGGCCGGCTGCAACGTCTTCATCGTCACCGTGCCGACGCCGGTCGACGAGTTCAAGCGACCCGACCTGCGGGCGCTGGAAGCGGCCAGCCGCACCGTCGGCCGCGCCCTGGCCGCTGGCGGGGTGGTGATCTACGAATCGACCGTGTATCCCGGCGCGACCGAGGAAGTGTGCGTGCCGATCATCGAGCGCGAATCCGGCCTGCGCTTCAACCACGACTTCTACGCCGGCTACAGTCCCGAGCGGATCAACCCGGGGGACCGCCAGCATCGCCTGCAGACCATCGTCAAGGTGACCTCCGGCTCGACCCCGGAAGCGGCCGACTTCGTCGACGCGCTGTACGCCGGCATCGTCAGCGCCGGTACCCACCGCGCCTCCAGCATCCGCGTCGCCGAGGCCGCCAAGGTCATCGAGAACACCCAGCGCGACGTCAACATCGCCCTGGTCAACGAACTGGCGCTGATCTTCCACCGCATGGGCATCGACACCCACGAGGTGCTGGAGGCGGCCGGCAGCAAATGGAACTTCCTGCCGTTCCGCCCCGGACTGGTCGGCGGCCACTGCATCGGCGTGGATCCGTACTACCTGACCCACAAGGCCCAGCAGATGGGCTACCACCCCGAGGTGATCCTGGCCGGACGCCGGATCAACGACGGCATGGGCAGCCACGTCGCCCAGCGGGTGGCCAAGCTGATGGCGCGCCGCGGCCTGGCCGCCACCGGCGCCGACATCCTGGTGCTGGGCCTGGCGTTCAAGGAAAACTGCCCGGACCTGCGCAACACGCGCGTGGTCGACATCGTCGAGGAACTGCGCAGCTTCAACGCCAGCGTACATGTCCACGATCCCTGGGTCGACGCCGGCCAGGCGCGCGCCGAATACGGCCTGGAGCTGGTCGCCGAACCGCAGGCCGGCCGCTACGCCGCGGTGATCCTGGCGGTGCCGCATCGCCAGTTCCTGGCCCTGGGCGAGGATGGCATCCGCGCCTGGTGCAGGCCCGACGCGGTCCTGTTCGACGTCAAGCATGCCCTGCCCCGCGGCGCCGCCGACGACAGCCTGTAATCCGCCCAGCCTGCAATCCGCCCCAGCCTGTAATCCGCCCGCTCCCTGCACAGAGAAAAGAACATGCGCGTACTCGTCACCGGCGCGGCCGGCTTCATCGGCTCCCACCTCAGCCAACGCCTGCTGGACCGCGGCGACGAGGTGCTCGGTTTCGACAACATGAACGACTACTACGACCCGCGGCTGAAGCAGGCGCGGCTGGACCGGCTGGTCCCGCACGAGCGCTTCGATTTCGTCCGCGCCTCGCT
>SEHC01000406.1 GCA_004173415.1 Lysobacteraceae bacterium | reverse complement strand
GGACGCGGATCATCCCCGCGTCGGCCGAGCGCAGCACCTACACGCTGCTGTCCAGCCTGGCGCTGATCCTGTTGTTCTGGGCCTGGCGACCGATCGGCGGGGTGGTCTGGGAAGTGCACGACCCGCTCGCCCGCATCGCCTTGCACGCGGCCTACGCCTTCGGCTGGGCGCTGTTGCTCTACACCACGTTCCTGCTCAACCACTTCGACCTGTTCGGCCTGCGCCAGGTGTGGCTGCAGTTCCGCCGCCGTCCCTACACGCAGCTGCCGTTCAAGACCCCCAGCGTGTACCGCTGGGTGCGCCATCCCTTGTACCTGGCCTGGCTGCTGACCTTCTGGGCCACCCCGATCATGACCCTGACCCACCTGGTGTTCGCGCTGGTGACCACGACCTACATCCTGGTCGCGATCCAGTGGGAAGAGCGCGACCTGGCCGATGCCCTGCCCGAGTACAGAAGCTACCGCCAGCAGGTGCCGATGCTGTTGCCGGGACGCCGCCGCCATCGCCCGGCGCCTGCGCCCACGGTCGGCAAGCTGGAGCGGCCCGCCGGCTGAAGCCTCCGGCCGGCGCGCCGTTCGCACCGGCCTAACGTCCACGCCGTCAGCGTGGGCGTCCCCACACTGCCGCGAGCCGCATGCCATGGGCCACAAGCACCACGAACTGCCGCCCGAACTGGATCCTGCCGAAGGCGATGCCGCGCTGGACCCGGTCCACCTGCCCGGCGAGCCGCCAGGCAAGCGCAATGCCGAGGAGCGCAACGAACCGGAAGTGGAGCCGCTGCCACCTGCCTAGCCAAGCCTGGGTCCGATGCGTGGGGCCTGGGTCGCGACCAGCGCCCCGGCCGGGAAAGCGGCGTGCGACCGCAGCCACAAAAAGCCGGCTCCGGCCGGTGCTACCTTTTGTCCATGGCCAGACCCGCCCCGGCGATCAGGTTCACGGCGACACTGTCGCGTCCGGCGACGCCGAAAGGCGCCAGCTGGAGTTTCCTGGTCCTGCCGCTGGCCGCGAGCAGGCAACTGCCGGCCAGGAGCATGGTCACGGTCGAAGGCAGCTTCGCGGGCCAGCCCTTCCAGGCCACGCTCGAACCCGACGGCCACGGCAGCCACTGGCTGAAGGTCGACAAGGCGCTGCGCATGGCAAGCGGTGCCGCCATCGGCGACAGCATCCAGCTGCAGATCACACCGGTGGACAAGGAGCCCGAACCCAGGGTGCCAGCCGACTTCAGCCAGGCCTTGGCGGCCAATCCCGCGGCCAGCGCCACGTGGACGGACATCACCGCCGTGGCGCGCCGCGACTGGATCCACTGGATCACCTCGGGCAAGAAGGCCGAGACCCGCCCCAAGCGCATCGCCACCGCCTGCGACAAGCTCGCCTGCGGCAATCGCCGGGCCTGCTGCTTCGATCGGTCCGGCATGTACAGCAAGGGCAACATGGGAGCGCCGGAAGCGGCGCCGTAGGCGCGCGATGGCCGCTTCCGCGCGTCCCGCGGGCGCAACCCGGTCGTACCCAGACAAAATCCTATGGACGCAATCGGTGGCCGGTACGAACATCGTTCGTGTCGGGGGATCCAGGTTCATGCGCTTCGTGCGCGGAGGCCCTGCATGTTCCTGCTCAACAACATCCACGATCGCCCGTGTCGCGACCTGTATCCGGACATCGGCCATGTCGTCTTCGACATCTCCGACCAGCAGCTGCACAACGGCAAGAACCAGGACTGGCACAAGCTGGGCGGCGGCAGCATTGCCTGCGTGGTCACCAGCACGCGCAGGATCAGCACCTTCTACCTGATCGCCGAGCGGTTGGCGACGGAGGTCGTCGATCCGGTGGCGGGCAGGCGGCACGTGGTCACCGGCAAGGTCGTGGCCAAGCTCGACCAGGCCGCGGACATGGCCTGGCTGTTGAAACGGCACGGCGCCGGCCATCCGCTGTTGCGCGGTGGCAAGTTCAGCAATGGATTCACCGTGGCCGACCTGGGGGACGCGCTCGACTCGCTGCTGCTGGCGACCCGCGGCGGCCCCGCCACCCTCGGCGAGATCAAGGCCGGTGCCTGAGCGCGGCCGGGGCTATGCTGGCGGCCTGCGTGATCCGCCAATGGGGCGGGATGCGCGCCCTGGACCACCGGTCCGCGAGGAGATCGCATGTTCCTGACCCTGCTGCTGGTGACCCTGCTGTTGGCTGCCACGGTCTCGTGGGTAGTGGCCCGCGCGTTCAACAAGCCCATCGTCAGCATCCTGGACCGGGTCATCGCCGACCAGATCAGCGCGGCCTGGGTACGCTACCTCAAGTTCGCCATCATCGTGACCGGAATCTCCTCGGGGGTGAGGATCCACGAACTGGAACGCTACATCACCCCGAACCAGTACCAGGAAAAGGCGCAGGTCATCGCCCTGAC
>SEHC01000405.1 GCA_004173415.1 Lysobacteraceae bacterium | reverse complement strand
GCCCGCGGCTGCAGGTCGTAGCTGGCGCGCAGCAGGGTATCGATGGCCCCCATGCCGCGCTTGGGCGGGACCCAGCGCGATTCGCCGCCGCTGGCCATCAGGCCCACCGCATCGCCCTGGCGCAGGGCCAGGTAGGAGACCACCAGCGCGGCGTTGAGCACGTGGTCGAAGTGGGCCAGCTCCCCTTCCTGGGCCA
Source organism: Lysobacteraceae bacterium (assembly GCA_004173415.1). Taxonomy (GTDB): domain Bacteria; phylum Pseudomonadota; class Gammaproteobacteria; order Xanthomonadales; family Xanthomonadaceae; genus Pseudoxanthomonas_A. Next base: position 4,446 of record SEHC01000405.1, on the reverse strand, counting down.
TCATCCGCCGGCCGGTGTCGACCAGCATCACCAGCTGCTGGTTCTTCTCGTCCTGGTATTCGCGCGAAATGAGTTTCCGCGAACGCGAGGTCGCCTTCCAGTCGATCTGGCGCAGGCTGTCGCCGACCCGGTACTCGCGCATCTGGTTGAAGTCGGTGCCTTCGCCACGACGGCGCTTGAGATGCGCCCCGACCAGTCGCGACGCCTGTTCGGCGCTGAACAGTGCGAACCGGGTCAGGGGCGCGAAGTTGGGATACACGCGCACCCGTTGCCGGTCGCCGGCGATGCGCGACTGGGTCCACAAGCGCCCCGGCGAAGCCAGGCGCAACTGCACGCCTTCGAAAGTCGCGTCGCCGCGCGCGACCGGGCGCAGGCGATAGCTGAAAGTGGAGGCGGTGGCCGGCGCCAGCACCAGGCGCTGCGGAAGGCCCTGCGCCGGCCACGCGCCCGGATGCAGGTCGAACACGTCGATGCGCTGGCGGACCAGCGATTCCACGCGCAGGCTCACCTCGCGTTCGATCCCCAGCGCCAGGACCTCCGGGATTTCACGGGTGACCCGCGGTGTGTCTCGCCGGTGCAGGAGCAAGCCATCCATGCTTGCGAACACGACAAGCACCAGGCCGGCCGATTGCCAGGCGAACAGGGGCACGCCGGCGAACAGCACCGCCAGGCCGGACAGGCCCCAGAGCACCAACAGCGCGATGAGGAATGGCGCGGGCCTCATGGAACTGCCCCTTCCCCCGCTTGCGGGGGAAGAGCCTGCCCCGTACGTGATACGGGGTTGGGATGGGGGCCGGGGAATCCAGGCGTCTGATGCATTTGAGGTCGTCGGCCGGAGGCCTGGCTTCGGCTTACCCCCTCCCCAACCCTCCCCCGTAAACGGGGGAGGAGGCTTGTGCAGTCGCGGCTCCTCATTTCCGCGGCGCTTCCACCTTGGCCAGCACCTTCGATCTGCAGTTCCGGCGACAGGGTGATGCGATGGCGCAGGGCCGGCTTGGCGATGTCGCGCACGTCGTCGGGGGTGACGAAGTCACGCCCCTGCAAGACCGCTTGCGCACGCGCCGCGCGGACCAGGGCGATGCTGCCGCGTGGACCGGCGCCCAGGGCGATCCCGGGCCACTTGCGGGTCGCGGCGACCACGCGCACCGCATAGTCGATGACCTGTTCGTCCACCGTCACCAGGGCGGTGCCGCGCTGCATGGCGACGATGTCCTCCGCGCCCAGCACGGGCTGCACCTTGGACAGGTCGAAGTCGCCGGCGCTGCGGCCGGTGGTGATGGCATCGACCATGCGCTTTTCGTCGGCCAGCGCCGGATAGTCGATCAGGATCTTCAGCAGGAAGCGGTCCAGCTGCGCCTCGGGCAAGGGATAGGTGCCCTCCTGTTCGACCGGGTTCTGCGTGGCCATGGCCAGGAACGGCGGCGACAGTTCGAACGGCTTGCCTTCGATGGTGACCTGCCCTTCCTGCATGACTTCCAGCAGCGCCGACTGGGTCTTGGCCGGGGCGCGGTTGATCTCGTCGGCCAGCAGCAGGTTGGTGAACACCGGGCCGCGGCGGATCTTGAAGCTCTCGGTCTTGGGGTCGTAGACCGCATGGCCGCTGACGTCGCTGGGCATCAGGTCGGAAGTGAACTGCACACGTGCGTAATTGAGTTCCAGCGCCTGGGCCAGCGCGCGCACCAGCAGGGTCTTGCCCAGCCCGGGCACGCCCTCGATCAGCACATGGCCGCCGGCCAGCAGCGCGATCAGGATCTGGTCCAGCACCTCCGGCTGGCCGATGAACGCCTTGGAGACTTCCTCGCGCACGGCGGCGGCGCGCTCGGACAGGGCGGCACCGGTGATGGCGGTCGCGGTGTCGAGGGTCGCGGGGTCGACGGTCGCGGGAGGGGCTTGATCGTTCATAAGCGGTTTCTCAGTTGTACCAGCGTGGAAATACGTTGGCGGAAGGCCGGTTTGTCGTGCGTGGCGGGCAATTGCAGGGCACTGCGGATGAGCTCGGCGGGCAGCTGAAGGCGTTCGGCGATGGCCATCACCTGCGGCTCGCCCTGCAAGGCAGCCGCGAGTGGATCGCGGCGTCGCAGCCGGGCCAGGAACGACTTGCGCACGGCGTCGTACAGCAGGGCGCGGCGCTGGTAACGGAACAGGTGCTCGCCGCTGGCGCGCACGTGCTCCAGCAGCGAGCGGCGCTCGCCCGGTGGCGAAGGCCACGCGGGCCCGAAGCGTTGCATGCGCAGCCACAGCCAGGCCAGCAGGGCCAGCAGCAACGGCGCCCACACCGGCCAGCCGCGCTCCAGCACGCTGCGCAGCAGCGAGGGCATCTGCGCCGCGTAGACCAGGTGCATGGTGCCGCGGCCGTAATTGGGCGCCAGCACCTGGCGGGTGAGCGCACGGTGGCTGACGTCGTGCAGTCCGCCACTGTCGGTGGGCGCAGCGAAATCAAGCAGGCGCGGGCCGGTATCGCCCTGGTTGGTAAGGAAATCGAAATCGGCCAGCACGTCCACGTGGCCGCGACCGTGCCCAAGCCGCGCATACACGTAGCCGGCCTGCAGGTCGCCCCAAGCCAGTTGGGGCTCTACCCCGTCGAAGGAAAAGCGCGTGCCGCGGCAGAACTCGACGTGGCTGCCCTGGCCCTCGACCTGCAGGGATTCGCACTGGGGCGGTTCCTCGGCCAGGCGTACGCCGAGGGCATCCAGCACCGGCACGCTATTTGCCTCCCCGCTCCGGTCCGGTGCGGGCGTGCGCAGCAGCAGGTGGCCGCCACCGGCCACCCAGTCCAGCACCGCGCGTGCGTCCACCGGCGTCATCGCGCGCGGATCGTTGAGGATCAACAGGGTGTCGTGCGCGCCCAGCCGCTGCGCGGCCAGGTCCAGGCGCTGGCGCGACACGACCTGGACCCCGTCGGCCCGCAATGCCTGCTTGAGCGCGTAGAGCGGGTTGTAGGCCGCCTCGCCACGCGGCGGCAGGGACAGTTCGCGATCGACCCTTTCATAGGCGTACAGGAACCAGGTCGGATTCGGTGGCGCCCGGCGGCAAGGCGACCTCCGCGCGCGAGGCCATGCTCTCGACGCTGGCCCGGTACAGCAGGGCCAGCGCATGGCGCGGCTTGCCTTGCGACCACAGTCGCCGCGCTTCGGCCGGCACGTTGTCGGGCAGTGACTCGGGCAGCTCCAATACCTCGGTTTCCACTCGTGGCGGCAATGGCTTGTGCCGACGCAGCGAACCACGCATCCACGGCAGCCAATGCCTGGCCGAGACCAGCAGCAGCACGGCCAGCCCGCCCAACAGGATCCACAGGCCCGATTCGGCGATGAACGCCAGCGCCTTGCCGAACCCGGCCAGCCACGACAGGTCGCGCGGTTTGCCCTCCTTGGGCTTGGCCTTGTCGCGCTTCTCCCATGTCACCTGGGTGCGCTTGGCGTCCAGCAGCGGGTCCCGGTAGGCCTGTCCGACCGCTTTGTTGAAACGGCTTTCATCCACGCGCGCATCGCCGAACACGCGCGGCAGCGTGGGCGGCGTGGATGCATCGTCTCTGGAACTCGAGGCGGCGGCCGCAGGCGCGGCCGCGCGCTCCTGCGCCTGCGCCGGCGGCCACTGCACGCCGAGCAAGGCCAGCAGCAGCACCCATGGCGTGGCGGCCGTGGCCAGGCGCGCGCGCAGTTTGCGGAACGCGATCTCCACGTCCCAGGCCTCGATCTGGGTTCGCCGGTTGAGGTACAGGCCGAAACCGGCGCCGACGAAGAACGGCTCCAGCACCGAACTGGCGGTCCAGACCAGCGCATTGGCAATGACCTGCGCCCACCATTGCGGATCCTCGACCAGCAGCGACCAGACAAGGCGTGATGCCTCCAGCCAGTTGTCCGTATCGACAAACAGGAAAATGGAAGCCACGCAGCCCAGGATCAATGCGAGCTCGAAGTTGAGGCACACCACGATCAGCAGCGCCGCGGTGCCGTAGGCGGCCCCGCCCAGCACGCGACGGCGTTCGCGCAACTGCGCGCCCTGCCCGCCTTCGAGCAGGTCGATCGGCAGCAGCAGCGAGCGCGCCGGACCCAGGCGTCGCCAGCTGAGGTAATGCAGCATCGGCTTCCAGCCCCAGCGCAGTTGCGCGGCCAACGTCTCGCGGACCCCCGGAGTGGCGCCAAAGGTCGCGCGCGAGATCACGAACAGCGGGATGCGGTCGAATACCGGCTTCAACCACCACATGAGCAGGCCTGCGAGCCAGATCGCATCGACGGCCCAGGCGGCCGCATTGAGCGCGACGAACACCGGCAGCGTTGCCAGCAGCCATGGCTTCCAGATCGCGGCCGCATGCCGGCGCACCAGCGCCGTGCCGAGTTCGATCGCCTCCCAGTCCGAACGCGCGCGCAGGTGCACGGTCATCTGCTCAAGGCGCATCGGCATCGCCTCGCCGGTGGCGGCCGCCGCGCCACAGCCACAGCAGCACCA
>SEHC01000031.1 GCA_004173415.1 Lysobacteraceae bacterium | reverse complement strand
GGCGCAGCACGCAGTGGAAGAAGCGGACCGGGCCGGCCAGGCTGGACCGCTGCCGAAGGCGCAACGCCCGTAATCGCTCAGGCCAGTGACCGCCGCGTGCACAAAACTCTGGAGAGATCGGCCCGCCTTCACCGGTATGCGGCCGGCGCCGAAGGGGCAAGAAGCGCAGGGATGCCCCGGCGCCTTCCAAACTCTCAGGCAGAAGGACAGAGGGGCGCCCCACGCGTGGCTCCGCGCGTGCCCTACGGACGTCCCCGACATGCCCAAGACCCCTTCGCCCTCCCTGCGCGACCTCGAGCATCATTCCGCCTTCGTCGAGCGCCACATCGGCCCCAATGACGCCGAGATCGCGCACATGCTGCAGGTCATCGGCCACGATTCCCTGGATGGCATGACCGACGCCATCGTGCCGGACAACATCAAGTCGCCCGCCCCGCTGGCCCTGCCCGACGCGATGACCGAGGTCGAGGCGCTGGCCAGGATCCGCGCCATCGCCGACCACAACGAGGTCTTCCGCAGCTTCATCGGCCAGGGCTACTACGGCACCCACACGCCCAACGTCATCCTCCGCAACATCCTCGAGAACCCGGCCTGGTACACCGCCTACACGCCGTACCAGGCCGAGATTTCGCAGGGCCGCATGGAAGCGCTGATCAACTTCCAGACCCTGGTCGCCGACCTGACCGGCATGGAGATCGCCAACGCCTCGCTGCTGGACGAGGCCACCGCCGCGGCCGAGGCGATGACCCTGGCCAAGCGCTCGGCCAGGTCCAAATCCAACGTCTTCTTCGTCTCCTGCAACGTGCATCCGCAGACCCTCGAGGTCTTGCGCACGCGCGCCGAGCCGCTGGGCATCGAACTGCACGTCGGCGACGATGCCGAAGCCCTCGAGCTGGACTGCTACGGCGTGCTGCTGCAGTACCCGGACAGCTTCGGCCGCATCGGCGACCACCAGGCGCTGGCCGACGCGGTGCACGCGCGCCAGGGCATCGTCGCGGTCGCCGCCGACCTGCTGGCCCTGACCCTGGTCAAGGCACCCGGCGAATGGGGCGCCGACATCGTGGTCGGCAACAGCCAGCGTTTCGGCGTGCCGTTCGGCTTCGGCGGCCCGCATGCCGCGTTCATGGCCTGTCGCGACGCCTACAAGCGCTCGATGCCGGGGCGCCTGATCGGCGTGTCGATCGACGCCGAAGGCAAGGCCGCCTACCGCCTGACCCTGCAGACGCGAGAGCAGCACATCCGCCGCGAGAAGGCCACTTCCAACATCTGCACCGCGCAGGTCCTGCTGGCGGTCATGGCCAGCATGTACGCGGTCTACCACGGCCCCGACGGCCTGGTCCGGATCGCCCGCCGCACCCATCGGCTGGCCGCCGTCCTGGCCGCGGCGTTGCGCCAGGCCGGGGTGGAGGTCGGTGGCGATTTCTTCGATACCCTGCATGTCACCGGCGTCGATGCGGCCCAGATCCACCTGTACGCCAGCCACCAGCGCTTCAACCTGCGCAAGATCGATGCCTCCAGCGTCGGCATCAGCCTGGACGAGACCACCACCCGCGCCGAAGTCATCGCCCTGGCCAAGCTGTTCGGCGCCGCGATCGACGACATCGATGCGCTGGACCGCGACACCGCCGACGCCCTGCCCGCCCCGCTGCTGCGCACCAGCGGCTTCCTGCAGCACCCGGTGTTCAACACCCACCACAGCGAGCACGAGATGCTGCGCTACATGCGCGCCCTGGCCGACAAGGACCTGGCCATGGACCGGACCATGATCCCGCTGGGTTCGTGCACCATGAAGCTCAACGCCACCGCCGAGATGATCCCGATCACCTGGCCGGAGTTCGCCCACATCCACCCGCTGGCCCCGCCGGCGCAGACCCGCGGCTACCGCCAGCTGATCGATGAACTGGAAGCGATGCTGGTCGAGTGCACCGGCTACGACGCGGTCAGCCTGCAGCCCAATTCCGGCGCGCAGGGCGAATACGCCGGCCTGCTGGCGATCCGTGCCTGGCACCGTTCGCGCGACCAGGGCCACCGCGACATCTGCCTGATCCCCGAATCGGCGCACGGCACCAACCCGGCCTCGGCGCAGATGTGCGGCATGCAGGTGGTGGTGACCAAGTGCGACGCCAACGGCAACGTCGACGTCGAGGACATCCGCAGGCAGGCCGGGAAGTATTCGGACCGCCTGGCGGCGCTGATGATCACCTACCCCTCGACCCACGGCGTGTTCGAGGAAGACATCGTCGCCATCTGCGAGATCGTGCATGCGCACGGCGGCCAGGTGTACACCGACGGCGCCAACATGAATGCCCTGGTCGGCGTGGCCAAGCCGGGCAAGTGGGGTTCGGACGTCTCCCACCTCAACCTGCACAAGACCTTCTGCATCCCGCACGGCGGCGGCGGCCCCGGCGTCGGCCCGTGCGCGGTGAAGTCGCACCTGGCGCCGTTCCTGCCCAGGACCTTGGGCAGCGACGCGCCCGGCGGCATGGTCAGCGCGGCCAGTTTCGGCTCGGCCAGCATCCTGCCGATCAGCTGGATGTACGTGGCCCTGATGGGCAACGCCGGCCTGCGCAAGGCGACCCAGGTCGCCCTGCTCAACGCCAACTACATCGCCCGCAGGCTCGAGCCGCACTACCCCACCCTCTACACCGGCCGCAACGGCCTGGTCGCGCACGAATGCATCCTCGACCTGCGCCCGCTGAAGGACGCCACCGGCATCGGCGCCGAGGACGTGGCCAAGCGCCTGATCGATTTCGGCTTCCATGCGCCGACCCTGAGCTTCCCGGTCGCCGGCACGCTGATGGTGGAACCGACCGAAAGCGAATCGCAGCACGAACTGGACCGCTTCATCGACGCCATGATCCAGATCCGCGACGAGATCCGCGCGGTCGAGGACGGGCGCCTGGATCGCGAGGACAACCCGCTCAAGCACGCCCCGCACACCGCGACCATGGTCACCGCCAGCGAGTGGACCCACGCCTATCCGCGCGAACTCGCCGCCTTCCCGCTGGCCACGCTGAAGCAGCAGAAGTACTGGCCGCCGGTGGCCCGCGTCGACAACGTGCATGGCGACAAGAACGTGTTCTGCAGCTGCATCCCGATCAACGACTTCGCCGGCGAGATCGAGGCATTCAGCGAACCTGACGTGATGTAGCACCTGCGGCGCCCGCAAGCAGGAGGCCCCGCCATGCGGGGTCTTTTGTTATGGGCAGGAAAGCCCCGGCGACGCCTGGTGCCGCGCTCAGTCGTCGATCCAGGCCCGGCGCCGCTGCCATTGCAGTGGCAGGTGGATGCGGGTGTCGCCGTCGCCGCTCCATTGCGGCGCCAGGCCCAGTTGCCGCAGCGCCTCCACGACCTCCGCGCCGATGCCCAGGTCGGCGCGGTCGTCATCCTCGGCCTCCCCATCGCTGGCGCCATAGCTCAGGAACAGGCCGCCGCCGGCGATCGCCAGGTCGATGTCACGGCGATGGTAGTAGGCATAACCGCGGACCTTGCGTCCCGCAGCCTCCTCGCGATCCATTTCCTCGTCGATGGCCACCAGGCCCTGCTGGTCGTCGGCGTGGAAGTTCTGCCGGCAGACGATGCCGCTTTCGCCGAGTCGACCGAAGGCCAGTTCCAGGCGGTCGCAATCGGTCACCAGCGGCCATTCGCGCTGGCGCAGCAGGTGCCTTCCGGCGGCGAAACCGACCAGCTCCCTCGCCAGGTCGCGCAGTGCCAGGTAATCGCCCTGGCCTGCATGGCGGCGTATCGCACGCTCGACGATCTGTTCGTCGGTGGAGAAGCCCGCCTCCACTTCGGCCTTCGCATACAGGCCCATTTCCCCCACCAGCTCGAATTCCATCTCCATCGTCATCCTTCCTTGCCTGGACGCATCCTTCCTGGATGCCGGGATCGACAGGATAAGGCATGCGGTCAACCCGCGAAGCGGCACCGGGTAGCTGCGCAGGGACCCGGGCCATGGCGGCCATTGCGATGCTAGGAGCGGATCTTGAAACCCGGGTTCTCGTTAATGGTGCCATCGGCCTCGAGCACGACGAAGCGGCTGCCATCGCGCGAAAACAGGATCGGGATCGGGGCCAGGAACATCGGCCTGCGCACGAAGCGCAAGCTCCACTGGAACTGCTCCATGGTTTCCAGCGTGGTCGTCTGCTGCGGGGTCAACCCGGCGCGAAGGCTGGCGGGATCGTCTACGGATCGACGACGCTCCTGTTTCGACATGTTGTGCTCCGGATGGCGATGCGACAGTCTGGCCAATCGCCATTTCCCCCGGCGTGAAAATAGGTCGTGGATGGCGGCATTCTGCCGAGGGCGTCACATCCTGCGCGGACCACTGCGGATCTGATAGCGGCGACCGACTCCAGCGGCTTCGAGCATTCCGTTGATGCGGTCACGCACATGGCGGCCCTGGTCATCGCCGTCGACCTGGGCGGCGGCCGAGTCGGCCTCTCCCACCAGCCAGCGCCAGAATTCTTCGGGGCTGGAATCCCTCAGCATCCTCGGCAGGTGGCGCTCCACTTCCCGCAGCATCGTTTCCTGCATCTCCCGGTCGCTGACCGGTTTCCTGAGCAGCGGCATCAGGCCGGCATCCTGCTGGATGTCGCGAAGCCGGTCCCAGACGTGGTCCGAATCCTCGGGCGCAGCCTCGGCCAGCAACTCATGGATCCGCACCACCAGCAGCGGCTCCCTCAGGACCAGGCCCGGATACTTGGCTGCTGCCGGAAGCGATGCCGCCAACGCATCGAGTTCCTGGTCCATGTTGTAACGGGATTTGTGCATCTACCTTGCCTTGCCTTACCTCTCCATTTTGAGCGATCGGGAGTGATAGCGAAGTGAGTCCATCGGTGAGCCGAGCGTGAACAAACGGGCATCTTGCGGGGATCCGCGTGGCATCCGACTTCGCTCCCGTAGGAGCGGGCCATGCCCGCGACGCTCCTCACGCACTCCAGCGTGAAAAGCGATCCGGTTCGCGGATCCGCGTAGCACCGCAGCTTCGCTCCCGTGGAAGCGGGCCATGCCCGCGACGCGCTTCACGCACGTCGATCGCCAAACTGAGCACAGGGTGTCGAGCCTGTCGCCGCCTGCCTGTCGCGGGCATGGCCCGCTCCTACAGGCCGGGGCCTGGGGCGCGAAAGTCACCCTGCGCCATCACTCGCGCAGGGTGATCGGCATTCCCGCTTTCACCACCGAGGCCAGCGCGGCCTCGCTACAGTTGGTCCTGCGAAGTGAGTCCATCGATGACTTCAGCTTGAACAAAAAGCGATCCGGTTCGCGATCCGCGTAGCACCGCAGCTTCGCTCCCGTGGGAGCGGGCCATGCCCGCGACGCGCTTCACGCACGTCGATCACCAAACTGAGCACAGGGTGTCGAGCTTGTCGCCGCCTGCCGGCCGCGGGCATGGCCCGCTCCTACAGGCCGGGGCGTGCGGCGCGAAAGTCGCCCTGCGCCATCACTCGCGCAGGGTGATCGGCATTCCCGCCTTCACCACCGAAGCCAGCGCGGCCACGCTCCAGTTGGTCATGCGGATGCAGCCGTTGGACTCGGTCTTGCCGACCTTCGACGGTTCCGGGGTGCCGTGGATGCCGTAGTGCTCCTTGCTCAGGTCGATCCAGGTGGTGCCGACCGGGTTGTTGGGACCGGCCGGGATCTTGGCCTTCTCGTCGGTCTTCTTGCTGCCGGCGATGAGCTTGGGGTCGTAGTGCCAGTCGGGATTGCGGGACACGCCGTTGATCTTCCATTCGCCGATCGGCAGCGGGAACTGGGCGCTGCCGGTGGTGACCGGATACCGCGCCACCGCCTTGCCGGAGGCGTCCTCCAGCAGCAGGGCCGAGTCGGACTTGTCGACCACGATGCGGTCGGCGGCCGGCAGCCTGGCAGCGGCGGCGACATTGGGCACGACGATGGTGGTGCCGGCGCGGCTGAAGTCGGCGCCGGGATTGAGCGTCTTCAGCAGTTGCGGGCTGGCGTGGACCATCTCGCCGATCTTTTCCTCCACCGAGGAAAACGGCAGTGACTGCAGCTTGGCCTGCTCCATCGGCGTCTTGGGAATCTGCGCGAACGGCCCTTCGACATCGGCCACGGTCAGCAGGTGCTCCACCAGTACCGGCGCGGTGTCGGTATTGAGCGCGGCCCAGGTGGCTTCGTCCAGCGCGCCACTGGCCTTCAGGCCACGTGCCTGCTGGAACGCCGCCAGCGCCTTGCGCATGTTGCTGCCGCTGGCGCCGTCGATCTCGCCGGGCGAGAAGTGCGCGCGTTCCAGCAGCACCTGCGCGCGCAGGGGGCTGTCCTTGGCCAGTTCGGCGTCCGCCGGTGCCGCGACCGGCGCCGGGGTTGCAGGCGTAGGTGCTTCCACGGCGGGAGCCCCCGCCGCGGGCGCAGGCGCGACCGGCGCCACCGGGGCGACCGCGGCCGGATCCCCGGCCTGCGAGGTCTGCGCGCCAGGCAGGCTGGCAGCGGCGGCCGTGCCCGAGGCATCGGCGCTGGTCACCGGAGCCGGCGCCGCGCTGTCGACGGCCACCGCCACCGGATCGGCGACGGCATCGCCGCTGGCGTCGGAATACGTGCAGGCGGCCAGCGCAGCGGGCAACAGGGCGATGGCCAGGGTGCGGGTCAGCAAGTGGCTACGGTCGTGGTTCATGGCGGTCACCGGATCGAGGATGCGGCCATTAGCCGCAAAGGGCGGTGGTGGGGGCGTGAATGCGGGACCGGTTCTGTTAAGGGCGTTCAGCAAGCCGAGGAGATGTTTGCGGCTGGCGGCTCCCGAGTGCGCGACCTTATCCATCGGCTTGTCATTCGAGCGATGCAAATCGCAAAGCCAGGAAATCTTGGCCTCCGACCCTGTGGGCGATCAGGCACCGCGTGCTTCCCGACTTGCGGTCCCACTACAGCCAGCTTGCGCATTGGTCTCGCAAGCCGCCGGTCAGTCCGCCTCGATGCCGGCTTCCACCGCCAGGATCTGCACCAGCGCCACTGGATGGTTGATGTAAGGCGTCCTTTCCCTGTCCTTGCGCCGCTGCTGGCGATGCGCGTCGGCGGCAAAGGCGATGGCGTCGATCACGCGGGTCATGGGTGGCTGGATCTGCAGCATGGCGGTCTCCCCTGGTAGCCTGCGGCAAGTGTGCGGTCGGGGTTCTCAGGGATGGAGAAAGACCGCGCGTCCGATCTTTCCGCTCTATCCCTCGCGGAGAACGCCCTCGCCCGGCCGCCAGGGCAACCTGCCCTCTCTCGTGGACCGGGATAGGCATTGCGCGTTCGATCCCTTCACCCGCTTACGGGTAGGGCTTGCCCCGGGGCCGTAGCCGGGGGCGAATGAGGGTGCTGTTCGCTGAAGGCGCATCGCAAGGAGCACCCTTACCCGCCTTTGTGAAATCCCGCATGAGAGGCTGGGTCGAAGACGATATCGATAACCCTGTGGCAACTAGGCAAGAATGGCCCCGTCTCGGCTTGAACCCGCCCTGTCGATGGCCGTTCCACCACCCGTCACCCGCAACATTTTCCCGCGGGGAACTGCCTGCTATGCTCGATCCGCAGTCACTGCCGTCCATCGCCAATGCCCTGCCCCGACGTCATGAAGACGACTTTCACGGAAAAGGAGATTCCCCATGCCAGAACTCGATATTGATGCGTCCGCCCGCGAAGTGGCCGACCTCTTCAACTGCAACCAGGCCCGCCGGGCGGTGGAACGGCTGGATGCCCTGCGTCGGGACCAGGACCTGGTGGTGCAGGAATCGCTCGATCGCCTCGTCGCGGTGCGTACGCGCGCGCAACTGATCGCGCTGGAGGCGCCAGTCGCAATTGCGGCCGGTGATATTGGACGGGTCGGCGCCACGATGGAGCGCCTAAGGGAAGCCAGCGATGCGCCCCGCTTCCCTGCCGAGGATGAAACCGAAGACCTGTCCCAAGCCCAGTTGCATGACGTGTACGCCAGCATCGTCGCCAGCCGTGGTAGCCAGGCTGCTCGTGACTCGCTGGATACGAACAATGAACGGGTGATCCTGGGTCTTCGCAAGGAGACAGAAACCACCCATGACCGCGGAAGGGGGGACTATGACGACCGCCTGGTAGTGGTCTGGAAAGACAGTTTTGGAACCCGGCATGCGCGGGAGTTCAACCGGGCCAATACCGAACCGAGTGCGCAATACGATCACCACGCGGGCAGCGACGGCACCCGCCGGTATGCAGCGGGTGGAAATGCGCCGCGACTGGAGACATCGCCCGGCTATGAACGCGTGTTGCACCGTAAGATCGAAGGCGACGACGCAAACCGCGATGGTGTACGCGACCTGGGCCGGTTGGGCGAAGGCACCACGGAAATGCTGGCGACCACCCACCCGAGATATGCAGGTGGACGGCAAATCGGCAATGATTTCGCGCTGCGGCCCAGTGCGACAGCGATAGTGGCCGGTGCGGGGCGGGTACAGCGCGACACCAATGCCGATGGCTGGTTCACGGCAACCGATTTGAACGGTGTGCAGGATCTCAACAACACCTTCAAGATCCATCGGGGTGCGGACCAAAACACCGACTCCGCTGGCTGCCAGACCATCCGTGGCGCCCAGTACGATGAGTTCATCGCCGAGGTCCAGCGCAATCCGCGGCAGGATCGCTGGCAATACGTGCTGACTTCGGTCGACGCAGGGCAGCAACCACAACAAGGACGCGACGTACAATCTCCCCAGGAGCCTGCCCCCGAACCGCCGCAACCGAACCCCGCCGATCCCGCGCATCCCGACCATAACCTCCACAGGCAGATTCGTGAGCGCGTCGGCGCACTGGATTCGGGCTTCCGCCAAAATCCAGAGCAGCTGTCGATGAGCTTGCTTGCCACAGCCAAGGTGCACGGTCTTTCCCGGGTAGACCACCTGATCCCCAATCAGGCAACCGCAAACCTGGAACCGAACGAACACCTGTTCATGGTGCAAGGCAGGCTCGATGACCCGGCCATGCATCGCGTGATGGTGAATACCGCCACTGCCACCGGCACGCCGATGGAGGAAAGCCTGTCACGGATCGAGCACCTCAACCACGCGATTGCCCATGCACCAGCGATCGACCAGCAGCAACGCAATACGAAGCAGGATGCGCCCAGCATCAGATTGGGTTAGGAATGAACATGCAAGGACAACAGCCGATGCGCACCCAATTCCTGCTGTTCTTGTCGCTGTCTTTTCTGGCGAGTTGCGCCAGTTCGTCGGCGATTTCCACCGAAACATTTAACGAAGACCATCCTCCGGGCCTGGCTTATCCTGCGCTCGACACTGGCAAACGCATGCCCGCCCCAAAGGCTATCTCCCGCCTTCTTCTTTCATTGCCTGCGCAAGATGTTCTCGCTTCGCGGGAACTGAGACAGCGCTACTTGCAGGGCAACATACGGATGCAAGAGGTGCCCGGCCAGGCAGGCAGCAAGAACTATCTGGTAATCGACCGGAATGGAAGCGGATACGGCTTCTGGATCCGAAGTTTCCAGGGGACCCGACCCGAGATCACTGGCTACCTGGTCGAGGTTCGCGGAGTGTGCGTCGAGCTGCATGGGTCCGATCCGGCTTATGCGGAGCCCGTCGCTGAAGCCAAGCGCCAGTGCAGCGTGAGGGGCACCAGCCATTTCGACTCGGGACTGCGCGCCTACCGGGTGATCGACGGGCAGCCGCCGGAAGACGTCACCGCGAGCATAGCGCCTGATCCGGCCGTATCCAGCGCATGGCGCGAGCAGTACGCCGCGCTCACCGCCAGTCCGATCTTCGTCGACGACATGAATCTAGGCCAGCTGCCGGTGTTCCGTTGGATCATCGAAACGGATCCGGATCAGCCCCTCCCTGTTTCCGACCCATACACCTTCTACAACGGCCACCGCGCCCATGCCGGCTTCGTGGTCTGGAATGGCGAGCGCTTCGAGAACCGCAAAACCGTGCCACGCGCACTGTGGCCGTGCGAGAAATGGCGCGACTACGATGGAAATCTCCTGCCTTGCGCCGACGCCTCGCCGGAAGGCGACCGGTTCATCGCCGACTGAAGGCGCGTTTCCTCGAGCCGGCACTCACGTGGACAGATGGCCGATCACTCCGGTCGCTGCGCATGCGCCGCATCCAACAGCGCCTCCAGCCCGGCGTGCGTGCCACGCACCTGCCCAACCACCAGCGCCGCCCAGTCGAAATACTCGCGTCGCCGATAGGTGGCCCAGCCGACCGGTGGGGAATCGATGAGGTCGCGGAGGTTGGCGGCCTTGTCGGCCAGCTTGATCAGCTTGCCCCTGGGCGGGACGTGGGCGGCGCGTTCCACCTGCGGGCGCTTGCGCTCTTCCTTGATCAGTGATCTGTCGTCAGTGACCGCCTCCACGTAGGCCAGCACTAGCGAGCCGAAGCGTTCGCCCAGCAACTGGCGTCCTTCCTCCACCGTCAGCTGCCCGTCCTTGCCGCAGCAATCCTCGAGGTAATCGTGCAGGGCCGCCGCGCAGAGCACATCGGCATCGGCGATGCCGCTTTCCAGCGCCAGGATGCGCATCAGAGCGACGGGATGGTTGATATAGGGCGTCTCGTCTTCGTCCTTGCGCTTCTGTTTGCGATGCTCGGGCGGCGAAAGCGATGGCGTCGATAACGTGGGTCAGCGGTGCCTCGGTGATCGTCATGGTTTTCCCCTCTGGTCTATGCGGCCATTCTGAACCCGGGAGGTCTCACCCGCCGAGAAACCAGGACCGTTCGCGCTGCCGAGGCTCACGCGCCACAAACTGATCGCCGACAGCGCCCTATCCCAAGACTTCAGCCAGAAAGCGGCCGGTCCGGCTGGCGCGATGCTTCGCCACCTTCGCAGGCGGGCCCGCCACGACCACCTGGCCACCCTCGCCCCCCGCGCCTGGCCCCATGTCGATGACCCAGTCGCTGGAAGCGGCCACGCGCATGTCGTGTTCGACCACGATCACCGTGTTGCCGGCATCGACCAGGCCGTGCAGTT
>SEHC01000404.1 GCA_004173415.1 Lysobacteraceae bacterium | reverse complement strand
CGCATCGACAGCGCCGCTGATCCCGAAGCCGATTTCGGCCGCTACCGCAGCTTCGGCTTCTACGCGCCGCTGGCGCTGGAGAAGCAGGGCTATGCCACTCCCGCCACCGACCGGATCAAGGCTGCCGCACGCGCGCAGATGGAAGCCAGGGGCTACGTATACGAAGCCGGGCAACCGGACCTGTGGGTGAACCTCAACGCCTACCTGCAGAAGCGGACCGATGTCAGCACGATTCCCACCGTGGACTATGGCTATTACTACAGCTACCGGGCGCGCAGCTATGTCGCGGTGCCGTACTGGCAGGACCGGACCGAGGTGCGCAACTACACCGAAGGCACGCTCAACGTCGACCTGGTCGACCGGGCCAGGAACCGCCTGGCCTGGGAAGGAATCGCCGTGGGCAGGATCGCGAAGCTGTCCCCGCAGGAGCGCGATGCGCGCATCGACGCCACGGTCGCGGAGATCTTCGCCCGGTTCCCGTACCGGGCCGGCAGCGCCGTACCTGCCGCCCCGCCGGTCAGGTGACCCAGGGCTCCCGGCGCGCGGCCCGGTGGATTGCCGTTGCCGCACCAGCGCCAGCGCGGTCGGCCTTGGCCTGACCCTCCGCGCCGGCGGCGTGCGGTGCTGGTTGCATGTGCTGTACTACGCACCGGTTCCCTTCCGAGGCGGCACGCCATGAACTTCAGATCGCTGCGCTGGCTGGTGACCGCGCGGCGCCATCCCTCGGCGCTGTTGCTGGCGGTGCAACTGCTCGGCGTGCTGCTTTACCCGGCGATGGAGAACACCGACCTGGGCCGTGCCCTGTTCGGTGCATTCGGCGTACTGGTGCTCGCGTTGGCTCTTTGGGTGGTCAACCGCAGCGCCTCGATCAACTGGATTGCCTGGAGCCTGGCGCTGCCCTCGGTGGTGTTGTCGCTGCTGTCGGTGTGGGCCGGCCGGGAAGGCACGCTGGTCTATGCGCACCTGTTCGAGGGCGCGCTGTACTTCTACACCGCCGCCAGCCTGATCCTGTACATGCTCAAGGACCACAAGGTCACCCGCGACGAACTCTTCGCCGCCGGCGCCACTTTCACCCTGCTCGCGTGGGCGTTCGCGTTTTCCTTCTCGGTCTGCCAGCAGTGGTATCCGGGCAGTTTCAGCGGCGCAGTCAGTCCGAAGGATCCGCGCAGCTGGATGGACGTGCTGTACCTCAGCTTCAGCGTGCTGTCCGGGGTCGGCCTGAGCGACATTGTGCCGCTGCTGCCGCAGGCCCGGGCACTGGTGATGCTGGAGGCCTTCGCCGGGGTGATGTACATGGCCCTGGTGGTTTCGCGGCTGATCGGCCTGGCCACCGTGCGGCGCCTGCCGGAGTGATGAAGCCGGCGGCCGGGCGCGCGCCGGATGTTAAGCAATCGGCAATGGCGACAAGCTTTGCCAACCAGCACGGCAAGGTCGAACAAAGGTGGGCCGATGCCTGCATGCCATCGTACTGACTTCACGTCAGGCGAGGGGATGGAAAATGGATCGGAAGCTGCTTGTAACCGCGATCTGCGCGGCGCTGGCATGGCCGTTGGCGGCAACCCAGGCCCACGCGCAGGAAGCCGAGGCCGCGCAGGAGCAGCAGCCGGCGCAGGAAGGCGAAGCGGTCGAGCTCGACCGGGTCCTGGTCACCGGCTCGCGCATCCCCCGCGCGCAGGTGGAGACCGCCTCGCCGGTGATCACGATCACCGCCGAGGACATCCAGCGCCAGGGCTTCCGCAACGTGTCCGACGTGCTGCGCGCGCAGCCGCTGGCCACCGGCGCGGTGCAGGACAACCAGTACGCCGGCAGCTTCACCTCCAACGCGACGACCATCAGCCTGCTGGGCCTGTCGCCCAGCTTCACCCTGATCCTGATGGACGGCCGGCCGCTGGCCGACTATCCGCTGCTGTACAACGGCCAGAGCAACTTCACCGACCTGACCAGCATCCCCACCGCGATGGTCGAGCGGATCGAGATCCTGCCGGGCAACCAGTCCTCGATCTACGGCTCGGCGGCGATCGCCGGCGTGGTCAACATCATCCTCAAGAAGCGCCTGGAAGGCATGCAGCTGGACGCACGGGTCGGCGGCTACTCCGACGGCGGCGGCAGCAACCAGCGCCTGCAGCTGACCGGTGGCAACAACTGGGACAACCTGGACATCACCTACGGCCTGCAGTACAGCCACCAGAAGCCGATCTACATGCGGCAGCGCGATTTCACCGACACCACCGACGACAACCCCAACCCGGACCTGCGCTACGGCAGCCGTACCTTCATCATCCTCAACGGCATCACCGGCCAGTACGACGACCCCGGCGTCGGCTGCGACAACGTCGCGGCCAACTTCGACGGCACCACCCAGCGTGACTTCCGCCCCGGACGCGGGTTCTTCTGCGGCAGCCGCGCCCAGCCCGGCTACGC
>SEHC01000403.1 GCA_004173415.1 Lysobacteraceae bacterium | reverse complement strand
GCCGTACTGGAAGGTCTTGGTGATTTTTGCCACGTTTGTTGATCCTTGGTGATGCGCTATCGGTTGAACCGCATGCGGCCCATGCCTCATGCGGATGGCCGGGTTGGTCCGGCCGGGTGTTGCGGTGCTGGAAACTTTTTCCTTCCGGAAAACGAAACCGCGGCGCATCACTGCGCCGCGGTCGGTATTGGGTTTAGCGACGCAGGCCGAGTTTCTCGATCAGGGTCTTGTAGCGCTCGCCGTCCTTCTTCTTGAGGTAGTCGAGCAGGCTGCGGCGGCGGTTGACCAGCTGGAGCAGGCCGCGGCGGCTGTGGTGGTCCTTCTTGTGGGTCTTGAAGTGGCCGCTCAGCTGTTCGATGCGGGCGGTGATCAGGGCGACCTGGACTTCCGGCGAACCGGTGTCGGCGGGGCCGCGCTTGTTGTCTTCAATGACTTTCTGGGTATCGATGGGCATGGTTCTTCTCTTGGGATGCGGGGCCTGCAGGAACGCGGTGGAGTACCGGAGTACCCCGTGCGCACCGCCGTGCTCGCCGTTTGCTTGATGATCGGAATGATCGGGGATGCCTGAAAGGCCGCGGCATTGTAGTCGCCGAGGCCTTGCAAAACAAGGTTTTACTGTGGCGGCGGAGCGGTGGGCGCCGCCTGCGGCCAGTTGAACAGGCGTTGCGGCGCCAGCACCCTGCCCTCGTCCAGCTGCGCCAGTCCCAGCACCCGCCCGGCCGCGTCGTAGACCGCGCAGGCCCCGGGCGGGCCGGGGATGCCGGGCAGGCGCTGGCCCTGGCTGAACCGGCGGGCCGCCTCGTCGTTCAGGTCGATGCGGCGGAAGCCGATCAGCCCCGAATCCAGTGGCAGCAGGCAGGCGTCCAGGCCGCGTTCGTCGCGCTGGGCCAGCGCCTGCAGGGCCTCCAGGGTCCACATGCGCGGCTCCCGGAACGGCTCGACCCACAGTCGCCGCAGCTCCACCACGTGGGCGCCACAGCCCAGCAGTTCGCCCAAGTCGCGGACCAGGCTGCGGACATAGGTGCCGGAACCGCATTCCACCCGCAGCCGCAACAACGGTTCGCCGCCGTCCAGCAGGTCCGCGGCCGATTGCAGCTCGAAGCGGTGGACCTCGATCGCGCGCGGCTCGACCTCGACAACTTCGCCGCGGCGGGCCTTCGCATACAGGGGTTCGCCACCGCGCTTGAGCGCCGAATAGATGGGCGGGCGCTGCTGGATGTGCCCGGTGAGCTCGCGCAGGGCGGCATCGATCTGGCCCAGGGTGTAGCGGCCGACCGGGCGCTCGCGCAACGGCTGGCCTTCGGCATCGTCGGTATCGGTGGTCAGGCCCAGCCGGGCCACGGTGTCATAGGCCTTGCGCGCGCCCAGCAGGCTGCCTGCGATCTTGGTCGCCTCGCCGAAGCACAGCGGCAACAGTCCGGTGGCCAGGGGATCCAGGCTGCCGGTATGCCCGCCCTTCTCGGCCCGGAACAGGAACCGCGCGCGCTGCAGGGCCTGGTTGGAACTCAGCCCTTGCGGCTTGTCCAGCAACAGGATGCCGTCGAGGCGGCGGAATTTGACCTTGGGCAGCGACATCGGATGCGGTGGATTCCCTGTGTAGGAGCTGCGCAAGCGTCGGCCGCATCCCTGTCGGCCTACGGATTCCACCACCACGCCCTCCGTATCCCGGCTGCAGCCTGCGCCGCTCCTGCCGGAAGCGCGGCCTGGCTAGCTCTGGTCTTCTTCAGCGTCCGCCGGCGGCGGCGGCAGGTCGCGCAACAGGTTCTCGATGCGTTCGCCGCGGTCCACCGAGTCGTCGTAGTGGAAGTGCAGCTCCGGCACGTGGCGCAGCTTCATCGCCTTGCCGAGCTGGTAGCGGATCTGCGGGGCCAGTTCCTTCAGCCCCTTCACCGCCTCGGCCGAACGCTCCTGCATCAGCGCGGTGACGAAGACCTTGGCATGGGCCAGGTCACGGGTGACCTCGACGTCGGAAACGCTGGCCGAGGGCAGGCCGTGTTCGCGCACGAACTCGTGCACCAGCTTGCCCAGCTCACGGCGGAGCTGGGCGGAGACGCGATCGCTGCGATGGAAGGATTTGGTGGGCATGTGTGTGGGAACGAGTGGAGAGGAATGAGTGGGGGACAGGAACTTCAGGGACGGGTGGCGGGCGACCTTGTTACCCGCTGCTCCTTCCTCGTTCCTCGTTCCTTCTCACTCGTTCCTCGCCTCAAAGCGTGCGCTGCACTTCGATGCGCTCGAAGCACTCGATCTGGTCGCCCGGCTGCACGTCGTTGTACGCCTTGACGCCGATGCCGCACCCGGTGCCGTTGCGCACTTCGTCCACGTTCTCCTTGAAGCGGCGCAGCGATTCCAGCTCGCCTTCGAACACCACCACGCTGTCGCGCAGCACGCGGATCGGCTTGCTGCGCTTGACCGTGCCTTCCACGAC
>SEHC01000402.1 GCA_004173415.1 Lysobacteraceae bacterium | reverse complement strand
TCAGCCTGGTCCAGCAGCAGGACGTGGTGGTCGGCAATTCGGCGTTCCTGGCCGTGGTCAACATCGTCATGGCGCTGATCGCCGGGCTGCTGTTCGGCAACCTGCTGCTGCCCACGCGCAGGAACCTGTGACCGGCTGAGTGGCGGCCGCTCCGGCCTGCAGGTCCGTCCATCCCCAAAACGAGGACGCCGGCATCGCCGGCGTCCAGGTTGCGTCGCTTGCCCGCGCGGGTGCGCGGCGATCAGCCGGCCAGGCCAGCTCAGCCGAGCAGGCGGGCCAGCACTTCCTCGCGGCCCAGGTTCTCGGCTTCAGTGGCGCGCCGGGCGCGGTATTCGAAGGTGCCGGCGGCGAGGCCGCGTTCGGACACCACCACCCGGTGGGGGATGCCGATCAGTTCGATGTCGGCGAACATCTGCCCGGGGCGCAGGCCCCGATCGTCCAGCACCGCGTCGATGCCTGCGGCCTGCAACTGGTCGAACAGCTGTTGCGCGGCCTCGTCCACCGCCGCCTCGCGCTTGGGGTTGATCGTGCAGATGGCCACCGCCCAGGGCGCCATCGGCTCGGGCCAGATGATGCCGGCGGCGTCGTGGTTCTGTTCGATCGCCGCGGCCACGATGCGCGACACGCCGATGCCGTAGCAACCCATCGACAGCGTGGTCGCCTTGCCGTTCTCGTCCAGCACCGTGGCGCCCATGGCTTCGGCATAGCCGCGGCCGAGCTGGAACACGTGGCCGACCTCGATGCCGCGCACGATGCGCAGCTCGCCGCCATCGGCGGCGCGATCGCCCTCGACCACGTTGCGGATGTCGGCGATGGTGTCCGGCTCGGGCAGGTCGCGGCCCCAGTTGACCCCGGCCAGGTGCTGGCCGGCCTGGTTGGCGCCGACCACGAAATCGGCCAGCGCGGCCACGTCCCGATCGGCGACCACGCGGACCGGCTGCGCCGGTGAGACCGGGCCGAGGAAGCCGGGTTCGCTGCCCAGGTGGGCGAGGATCTCGGCCTCGGTGGCCATCCGGTACCCGGCCAGCCCGTCGACCTTGCCCAGCTTGATCTCGTTGACCGAATGGTCGCCGCGCACCAGGGCCAGCGCGAAGCCCGCTTCGGTCATCACCGCCACCGACTTGACCGTGCCGGCCAGGGCGATGCCGAGCAGCGCGGCCACGTCCTCGCAGGTCTTCTGCGTGGGCGTCTCGACCTTGCGCAGGGTTTCGCTGGCCGCGGCGCGCGCCGCCGGCGCGGCGGCCTGCGCGGTCTCCAGGTTGGCCGCGTAATCCGAGCCGGTGGAGAAGGCGATGGCGTCCTCGCCCGAGTCGGCCAGCACGTGGAACTCCTGCGAGGCGTCGCCGCCGATCGCGCCCGAATCGGCCAGCACCGCGCGGAAATCCAGGCCCAGGCGAGTGAAGATGCGGGTGTAGGCCGCATGCATGTTGTTGTACTCGGCGACCAGCCCCTCATCGTCGAGGTGGAAGGAGTAGGCGTCCTTCATCAGGAACTCACGCGCGCGCATCACCCCGAAACGCGGCCGGATCTCGTCGCGGAACTTGGTCTGGATCTGGTAGAAATTGACCGGCAGCTGCTTGTAGCTGGCCAGTTCCTGGCGGGCGAAGTCGGTGATCGCCTCCTCGGCGGTCGGGCCGTAGCAGTACTCGGCCTCCTTGCGGTCCTTGATCTTCAGCAACTGGCCGCCGAACTTCTGCCAGCGCCCGGTTTCCTCCCACAGCTCGCGCGGCTGGATGGTCGGCAGCAGCAGTTCGATGGCGCCGGCGCGGTTCATTTCCTCGCGGACGATGCCCTCCACCTTGCGCAGCACGCGCAGTCCCAGCGGCGACCAGGTGTAAAGGCCGGTGGCCAGCTTGCGGACCATGCCGGCGCGCAGCATCAGCTGGTGGCTGGTGATTTCGGCGTCGGCCGGGGTTTCCTTGGTGGTGCGGAGGTGGAATCGCGACAGGCGCATCGGCAGGTTTCAAAGCGAGGGAAGCAGGCATTTTGCCAGTTGCGGCGCCGTCCCGCTGGCGGCGCTCAGTCCCCGCGCCGTGCCTCGACCTCGATCGCGCGCGGCGAATCGCGCTCCAGGCGCTCGAAAGGACGGCCTTCCGGTGCTTGCTCGGTCACCTGCAGGACCCCGGCGGCGTCGCGCCAGCGGTACAGGGAAGGGCGGGCGTCGCGGGCCAGCGACGCGGCCGCCTGGTCGGCGCGGCGTTGCCGGGCTTGCTGGCTGGCAGGCGCTTCGCGCCCCAGCCACCAGGCGACGCCCAGGCCCAGCAGCAGGCCGGCGACGATGGCCCAGGCCAGCCGCATTCAGTCGTCCGTGGAGGCCACGGGGACGGGGGTGCAATAGGCCTTGACCGCGGCGGTGGCCAGCTCGCGCTGGGTGGCGCGGTCGTCTTCGCCCAGGACCTTGTCCGGCTTGCCGTCGCCGTCGGTGTCCTGCT
>SEHC01000401.1 GCA_004173415.1 Lysobacteraceae bacterium | reverse complement strand
GCTGGTAGTAGTCGTAATAGCTGACGAAGTACTCGACCGAGTTGTGCGGGAAGAACGCCTTGAACTCGCCGTACAGCTGCGCCGCGAGGGTCTTGTTCGGTGCCATCACCAGGGTCGGCTTCTGCACCGCCTGGACCACGTTGGCGATCGTGTAGGTCTTGCCGGAGCCGGTCACGCCCAGCAAGGTCTGCTTGGCCAGGCCCGACTCGAAGCCTTCGATCAACCGTGCGATCGCCTGCGGCTGGTCGCCGGCCGGGGAATAGGAGGAAACCAGTTCGAAACGCTCGGTCATGACGGGAATTCTGCGGCGATTGGCCAGTATAGCGAGCGCGGTGATTACGCCCGCGTCAGGGAAACCCCTACCCGGCCGGGCGCAGCACGCCGATTACGCCACGCGGCGCGGATGGGGAATCTGGCAGTGCCCCGACGGGGCCAGCCAGGAGAGCCGATCGTGAGCAGGATGCCCGCCGATTTCCCGTGTTCCCTTACCCCCTGCCCCGGGCCCGGGGTCCGCGCCGCCACCCCGCGTTCCGCCACCGGCCCGGCCGTCGGATTCAGCCTGCTCGAAGCGGTGGTGACCCTGGCCATCAGCTCGGTGCTGCTGGTGGTCGGCGTGCCCTCCTACCAGGGCCTGGTCGAACGCCAGCGAGCCAGCTCCGCAATGCATCTGCTGACCGCGCACATGGCCTCGGCCCGCATTACCGCGATCACCTACCGCATCCCCACGGTGGTCTGTCCTTCCAACCTCGCCGGTGGCTGCCGGGTCGACGGCGACTGGAGCGCGGGCTGGCTGATGTTCTTCGACGCCGACGGCAACCGCCAGCCGGATGCGCTGGCCGACATCCTCCGCGACGAGGGCGCGCCGATCCACACATCGCTGCGCATCCTGTCCTCGCGCGGCCGCCCGCAACTGCGCTACCTGCCCGATGGCCGCAGCTCCGGCAGCAATCTCAGCGTGCGCCTGTGCCGCCAGGACAAGTTGCTGGGCCAGGTCATCGTCAGCAATGTCGGCCGCATCCGCAGCGAAACCGCTTCCGGCTCCAGGCCGTGCGCGGGCTGAACGGAGCCCCGGCCAGGCACTGCAAACCATCGGCAAGCCCGCCGCGTCAAGCCCACTATCAGTCCAATCCGCCTTGCCTGACCGCGGCAGCCACCCTACAATGGCCGCCCCGCCCGAATAGCTCAGCCGGTTAGAGCACTTGACTGTTAATCAGGGGGTCGTTGGTTCGAGTCCAACTTCGGGCGCCAGTCATCAAACAAGGGTTTCCAGCAATGGAAGCCCTTTGTTTTTTCCGCCAATCCTGGCCGGGCCTCGATGATCAGCAGGCCCGGGCAGCAGCGGCTTACTCCCTTCCCGGACAACGCCCGCCGGCTCCAGGCCGGACGCACCTAGCATTCAAGTTCGTCTCCGGCTGCTTCCGCAGCCGCTAGTGATCCTTCCTGGCAGGTCCGGCGTAGTCCCGCTCCGGATCCCGGTCCTTGTAGGCCTCGTCTTCGGGCATGTCCGGCGCCTTGCGTGGCGACGTCGTATTGCGCACGTCGGTGGGCGAACTCATGCCGGAATCCTTCTGCGCACCATCCTGGTCCTTGTTCTTCTTGGTCATCGTGGTTCTCCGTAAGTTGTTTCGCTGATCCTGGCGAGGGGATTCGATAGCCTGATCGGCGGAGGCCACCCCTCACTCGCTGAACGCTATTTGGACTTGCCAGCCCCAAGCAGCTTCCCGACCTTCTCCAGGTCCTGCTTGACCTTGTCGATTCCCGCCCAGGGATGGGCCTTGAGCGCCTTGAGCCGCCTGGGCGCGGTCTTGATGTCGAAGGCGCCGCCGCTCTTGACCTTGCCCAGTTCCTCCCAGCGCAGGGGCATGGCCACCGGCGCGCCTTCGCGGGCCCGCAGCGAGAAGGACGCCACGCTGGTCGCACCGCGGCCGTTGCGCAGGTAATCGAGGAAGATCTTGCCGTTGCGGAATTTCTTGCTCGCCGTGGCCACGAATTTCAACGGTTCCATCGCCGCCATGGTGTCGGCGAAACCGTGGGCGAAGGGTTTCACCAGGTCCCAGTCGCAACCCGGGTTCAGCGGCACCACCACGTGCAGCCCCTTGCCGCCCGAGGTGCGCACGTACGACACCAGCTTGAGGTCTTCCAGCAAACCCCTGATCTTGCGGGCCGCCGCCACCACTTCGCTCCAGGCGACTCCTGGCCCGGGATCGAGGTCGAACACGATCCGGTCGGCGCGATCCGGGGTTTCGGCATGGGAGCCCCAGGGATGGAATTCGATGGCGTTGAATTGCACCAGTTCCATTACCGACTCGGCATCCCTCACCACCAGGTAGTCGGCGTTGTTGCCGGCCTCCTCGCGCAGGCTGACCGCGTCGACCCGTTCCAGTCCGGCGGTCTGGTGTTTCTGGAAAAAGCAGGGACGGCCGACGCCCTGGGTGCA
>SEHC01000400.1 GCA_004173415.1 Lysobacteraceae bacterium | reverse complement strand
TACCTGTCCGAGCAGCCCGACCTGTACCTGCACGTGCATTGAAGCGGCTGTGCGCAAAGCGCCCGTTCCAGGGCCGCCCGCCAGGGCGGCCCTGTGGTTTGCGGGTCTGGGGAATTTCCCGCGCCCGCAGGCAGCCCTCCCGGGTCTTGTCCGCGACTGTCAAGCCTTGTTCGCCCCTACCCCCCGGGCTACCCTGACCTTCGCATGTCCGCACGCTTCATCCACCTTCACCTGCACACCGAATTCTCGCTCGCGGATTCGACCATCCGTGTGCCCGAGAAACCGGACGAAGCCCGCCCGGACAAGGCCAAGCGCCCCAACCTGCTGAGCCGCGCGGTGGAAATGCGCCTGCCGGCACTGGCGGTCACCGATCGCAACAACCTGTTCGCACTAGTCAAGTTCTACAAGGCCGCCGAATCGGTGGGCATCAAGCCCATCGCCGGCGCCGACATCAGCATCGTCGATGGCAAGGAAAGCCCCTGGCAACTGACCCTGCTGTGCCGCGACCACAGCGGCTACCTGTCGTTGTCGCGGCTGCTGACTCGCGCCTGGCTGGAGGGCCACCACGCCGACGGTGTGGCGATCAACCCGCAATGGCTGGCCGAGGATTGCGAAGGCCTGTTCGCCATCGCCGGACGTCACAGCCTGGCTGGACGCCTGGCCGCCGCGGGCCGCCACCAACATGCCGAACAGCAGCTGGCCGACCTGCAACGCAGCTTCGGCGAAAACCTGCACCTGGAAATCACCCGCACCCAGCGCGATGGCGAGGACGCCTTCAATGCCTTCGCCTTGCATGCGGCCTCCACGCGAGGGCTTCCGGTCGTCGCCAGCAACGACGTGCGCTTCCTCGACCGCGACGGTTACGACGCGCACGAAGCCCGCGTGTGCATTTCCACCGGGCGCGTGCTCGACGATCCCAAGCGGCCGCGCGAATACAGCGCCGAGCAATACCTGAAATCGCCGGACCAGATGGCGGCGCTGTTCGCCGACCTGCCCGACGCGATCGACAACACCTGGGCGCTGGCGCAGCGCTGCAACCTGGAGATGCGGCTGGGCAATTACTTCCTGCCCGCCTATCCGGTTCCGGCCGAGGAAACCCTGGACAGCTGGATCCGCAGCCAGTCGCACGCCGGCCTGGCGGCGCGCCTGGAGAAGAGCCCGCTGGCCCCCGGCCACACCCGCGAGGACTACCTCGCGCGGCTGGACTTCGAGCTCGACACCATCTGCAAGATGGGCTTCCCCGGCTACTTCCTGATCGTGGCCGACTTCATCCAGTGGGGAAAGAACCACGACATCCCGATCGGCCCGGGACGCGGCTCCGGCGCCGGCTCGCTGGTGGCGTGGGCGCTGCAGATCACCGACCTGGACCCGCTGCCGTACGGCCTGCTGTTCGAGCGCTTCCTCAACCCGGAACGCGTGTCGATGCCCGACTTCGACATCGACTTCTGCATGGACCGCCGCGACGAGGTGATCGACTACGTCGCCGCCAAGTACGGCCGCGACCGGGTCAGCCAGATCATCACCTACGGCACCATGGCCGCCAAGGCCGTGGTCCGCGACGCCGGCCGCGTGCTCGGCTTCCCGTATGGCCTGGTCGACGGCGTGGCCAAGCTGATCCCGACCACGCTGGGCGTCACCCTCAAGGACGCGATGGGCGAAGGCAAGAGCGACATGGTGTCGCAGGAGCTGATCGACCGTTACCGCGACGAAGACGACGTGCGCGACCTGATCGACCTGGCGCGCGAACTCGAGGACCTGACCCGCAACGCCGGCAAGCACGCCGGCGGCGTGGTGATCGCGCCCACCCCGCTGTCGGACTTCTGCCCGCTGTTCGCCGAACACGACGAAGGCGCGCGCGGCAGGAACCCGGTGACCCAGTTCGACAAGGACGACGTCGAAGCGGTCGGCCTGGTGAAGTTCGACTTCCTCGGCCTGCGCACGCTGACCATCATCGACTGGGCGGTGAAGGCGATCAACCGGCGCCACTCGCGCGCGGACCTGCCGCCGGTGGACATCACCACGATCCCGCTGGACGACGCCAGCGTCTATCGCGACATCTTCGCCAACGGCAACACCGGCACCGTGTTCCAGTTCGAATCCTCGGGCATGCGCCGCGCCCTGAAGGAAGCCAAGCCCGACCGCTTCGAGGACCTGATCGCGCTGAATGCGCTGTACCGTCCCGGGCCGATGGACATGATTCCCTCGTTCGTCGAGCGCAAGCACGGGCGCGAGCAGTTCGAGTATCCCGACCCGCGTACCGAGGTCATGCTCAAGGAGACCTACGGCATCATGGTCTACCAGGAGCAGGTCATGCAGATGGCCCAGATCGTCGGCGGCTACTCGCTGGGCGGCGCCGACCTGCTGCGCCGGGCGATGGGCAAGAAGGTGCCGGCCGAGATGGCCAAGCACCGCGAGATCTTCCGCGAGGGCGCCGGCAAGGA
>SEHC01000030.1 GCA_004173415.1 Lysobacteraceae bacterium | reverse complement strand
AGGCCGAAGGCCAGGTAGCGGCCGATGCCGCTGCCGGCGTTGACCGCGTAGCGGATGTCGTCGCTCTTGCCCAGGTTGAACTTGCCCGAGACGCTGACCGCGCCGCCGGTGTCGGTTTCGTCCAGGTACTTGAACTGGCGGACCATGCCGGCGACGCTGAAATGGCCCCAGTCGCCCTTGGTGACGTAGCGGCCGGTCAGGTCGGGCATGACGTTGTCCCCGCTGTTGAAGCGCGCGCCGCCATTGAGGTACGGAGTGATGGTGGTCTGCGGATTCTCCGCCGAGAACGACCACGGCCCCTTGGTGTAGCGCAACTGGGCCTGGCGCACGAACACCGTGCCATCGGTGACGCCGACGAAATCGACCGCGTCGGGCAGCGCCGCGGTGTCCATGAAGTTCGACCAGGTCTGGCCGGCCAGCCAGTTGTTCCAGCTCACGTAGGCCTGGCGCAGGGACACCGCATAGGTGTTGGTCGCGGTCTCGTTGCCGGCCAGGGCATTGCTGCCGCCGCCGAACATGTCGGCCTCGATGTAGGCCTTGAACTTGTTGCCTTCGGCGGTGACCGTGTCGGCGCTGAAGTAGAAGCGCGAGAACTGCGCGTGGTAGTCCGTGTAGGCGTCGCCGCCATCGGCCGTCGGTCCGCCCACCGGGATCGAACTGGGCAGGTAGAACAGGCGCCCCGACGAACCATCGGCGATGCGCCCGTCGCTGGTGTCGGTGTACATGGCGTCCATCTTGATGAAGCCGCCGTAGGTGAACGACGTGCCCGGGTTGGCGCCCGGGGTGATCGGGCCGGTCTGGATCCGCGGCTTGCCGTCGGCCGGGGCGGCCTGGGCCGCCTTGACCTCGGTCACCTGGGCCTGGGTCTCGACGATCGCGCTCTGCTGCTGTTGCTGCGAGGAAAGCAGCGCCTGGATCTGCTGCTCCAGCGCCGCCACGCGTGCTTCCAGTTGCTTCTCCTTCGCGGTTTCCGCCAAGGCCATGCCTGGCGCGATCAGCGCGACCAGCAATGCCGCCGCCAGTGGCCGACGCGCCATGGCTACGATGGGTTTGCTCATTGTTCCCTCTCCCGATGCGGATAGCCGCGCAGAACGCACGGTTGCGGCGCAGCCTGCGCGACCCGGGCGGGCGCCGCCTATTCGCCATTAGTCGAAAGCGCTCCGCCGCGAGCCAGGCGGGCCGGGGCGTTACGACGATGGTCTAAGCGCTTTGTTGCAACGCGCCAAGGATGAATGGGGCAAACTCGGGTTCCAGCATCCACCCCCACCAGCGCTGCCCATGGCAGCCCTGCATGGAGAAACCCCGATGACCGACCTGTATCCCGTCAAGCCCGAGTTCGCCGCCGGCGCGCGCATCGACCGCGAGTCCTACCAGCGCAGTTACCGCCAGTCGATCGAAGAACCCGAGGCGTTCTGGGGCCAGGTCGCCGGCCGCCTGGACTGGTTCACCCCGCCGACCCGGATCAAGGACGTCAGCTACGACCTGAAGGACTTCCACATCCGCTGGTTCGACGACGGCGAGCTCAATGCCAGCGTCAACTGCCTGGACCGCCAGCTGGCCACGCGCGGCGACAAGACCGCGCTGCTGTTCGAACCCGACAGCCCCGACGCGCCGGCCCGGCACGTGACCTATCGCGAACTGTACGAGCGCACCTGCAAGCTGGCCAACGCCCTGCGCAGCCTCGGGGTCAAGAAGGGCGACCGGGTCACCATCTACCTGCCGATGATCCCCGAGGCGGCGGTGGCGATGCTGGCCTGCGCGCGCATCGGCGCGATCCACTCGGTGGTGTTCGGCGGTTTCGCCGCCAACTCCATCGCCGACCGGGTCGGCGACTGCGGCAGCAAGCTCATCATCACCGCCGACGAAGGCCTGCGCGGCGGCAGGAAGGTGCCGCTCAAGGCCAACGTGGACGCAGCGCTGAAGCTGCCGGGCACCAATACGGTCGAGACCGTGCTGGTGGTGCGCCACACCGGCGGCGCGGTCGACATGCAGATGCCGCGGGACCGCTGGTTCGACGCGGTGGTCGACTCGCAACCGGCCGAATGCGAACCCGAGCGCATGAACGCCGAGGACCCGTTGTTCATCCTCTACACCTCCGGCTCCACCGGCAAGCCCAAGGGCGTGCTGCACAGCACCGCCGGCTACCTGCTGTTCGCCGCCTACACCCACGAAGCGGTGTTCGACCTGCGCGAGGACGATGTCTACTGGTGCACCGCCGACGTCGGCTGGGTCACCGGCCACAGCTACATCGTGTACGGGCCGCTGGCCAACGGCGCCACCTCGCTGGTCTTCGAGGGCGTGCCCAACTACCCGACCGTCTCGCGCTTCTGGGAGGTCATCGACAAGCACCAGGTGACGATCTTCTACACCGCGCCGACCGCGATCCGCGCGCTGATGCGCGAAGGCACCGGCCCGGTGGAGCGGACCTCGCGCAAGTCGCTGCGCCTGCTCGGCAGCGTCGGCGAGCCGATCAACCCGGAAGCCTGGCGCTGGTATTACGAAGTGGTCGGCGAATCGCGCTGCCCGGTGGTCGACACCTGGTGGCAGACCGAGACCGGCGGCATCCTGGTGTCGCCGCTGCCCGGCGCCACCGACCTCAAGCCGGGTTCGGCGACGCTGCCGTTCTTCGGCGTGCGCCCGGCGCTGGTCGACGCCAACGGGGAAATCCTCGAAGGCGCCGCCGAGGGCAACCTGGTGCTGCTGGATTCCTGGCCCGGGCAGATGCGCACCGTGTATGGCGACCACCAGCGTTTCATCGACACCTATTTCCGCACCTATCCGGGCAGCTACTTCACCGGCGACGGCTGCCGCCGCGACGAGGACGGCTACTACTGGATCACCGGCCGGGTCGACGACGTGATCAACGTCAGCGGCCACCGCATCGGCACCGCCGAGGTGGAAAGCGCGCTGGTCTCGCACCCCAAGGTCGCCGAGGCCGCGGTGGTCGGCTTCCCGCACGACCTCAAGGGCCAGGGCATCTACGCCTACGTCACCCTGGTCGCCGGGGAACCGCAGACCGAAGAGCTGCTCAAGGAGCTGGTGGCGCACGTGCGCAAGATGATCGGCCCGACCGCCACCCCCGACCACCTGCAATGGGCGCCCGGCCTGCCGAAGACCCGCTCGGGCAAGATCATGCGCAGGATCCTGCGCAAGATCGCCGAGAACGCCCCGGACCAGCTGGGCGACACCTCGACCCTGGCCGACCCCTCGGTGGTGGATTCGCTGGTTGCCGAGCGCAAGGTCAGATAAGGCAGGAACGAGGAGCTAGGAACGAGGAACGAGTAACGAGAAACGAGAAACGAGTAGAAGCAACGACAACGTCGATCTTTCCCACTCATCCTTGTCCACTCGTTCCTCGTTTCCCTCCACTCGTTCCTTTCCACTCGTTCCTTTCCACTCACTCCTCCCCACGCACTCCTCGCCCTATGACCACCCTGCTGATCGCCGACGACCATCCCCTGTTCCGCGAAGCCCTGCGCGGCGCGGTGCAGCGGGTGATGCCCGGGGTCCGCCTGCACGAGGCCGACAGCGTCGATGCGCTGTACGCGCTGGTCGATGACCACCCCGATGCCGACCTGCTGCTGATGGATCTGAACATGCCCGGCGCGCACGGCTTCAATGCCCTGGTCCACCTGCGCATGCTGCATCCGCAGCTGCCGGTGGTGGTGGTGTCGGCGCGCGAGGAGGCAAGCGTCATGCGCCGTGCGCTGGACCATGGCGCGCTGGGCTTCATTCCCAAGTCGGCGGCTTCGGAGACCATCGGCTCGGCCATCGCCCGGGTCCTGGACGGTGAACGCTGGGCCCCGCCGGAGGCCCTGGCCGCACCGGGCATCGGCCGCGACGAGTACGAAGTGGCGCAGCGCCTGCGCGACCTGACCCCGCAGCAGTTCCGCGTCCTGCAGATGCTGGGCGCCGGCCGGCTCAACAAGCAGATCGCCTATGACCTGGGCGTTTCCGAAGCCACGATCAAGGCCCACGTCACCGCCATCCTGCGCAAGCTGGGGGTCACCAACCGGACCCAGGCGGTGCTGATGGCCGGGCGGCTTTCGGTCGATCCCGAGGCCCTGGTGCTGCCGCCGGAAGAGCAGGACTAGCCGGTCCCCGCAGTGATGCGCGGGCGTGGCCGGCCTGCACCCGGACCACGAACACGACGCGGCCATGTCGCCTGGCCCATAATCGGCCGATGGACAGGGAACGCGACGAAAGCCGTAGTCTCAACTTCAGCAAGCGCATGCATCCGATGCGCTCGGTCGGCTTCGCGCTGGGCGCGCTGGCCGTGGGCACGGTGCTTTATGCGCATGCCAGTCCGGTGTGGCTGTGGGTGCTGTTGCTGTTCTTCGGGCTGATGTGGAGCCACCTGGCCTATGCGCTGGCCGCGGGCAGCGAGGACCCGTTGCGGGTGGAATACCGCAACCTGCTGGTCGATTCGGCCCAGAGCGGTTTCTGGATCGCGGCGATGGCCTTCGACACCCTGCCCAGCGCGCTGCTGGCCATCCTGCTGACCATGAACCACATCATCGTCGGCGGGCGGCGCTTCGCCGCCAAGACCCTGGCGGTCATGGCGGGCACCTGCCTGCTGGCCAGTGCCGCCTTCGGCTTCCCGTTCGAGCCGGTGACCAGTTACCCGACCCTGCTGGCCTGCCTGCCGATCCTGGTGGTCCTGCCGCTGGTCATAGGAAGCAGCAGCCGGGTTCTGGCGCAGAAGACCCTGCAGCAGAAGCGCGCGCTGGAGAAGACCTCGCGGTTCGATACCGCCACCGGCCTGTTGAACCGGCAGCAGTGGCTGTACGCCGCCAACCTGGAACTTGACCGCTTCGTGCGCCACGGCCGGCCGGCGGTGCTGATGATGATCGACATAGACGGGTTCAAGCAGATCAACGACAACCACGGGCACACCGCCGGAGACGTGGTGATCGAGCAGTTCGCCCGCCTGTTGCAGGCCTGCCTGCGCGACATGGACAGCGGTGGCCGCTATGGCGGAGACGAGTTCGGCATCATCATGCCGGAGACGCGCTGGGAGGAGGCGATTGTGGCCGCCGAACGCCTGCGCCGCCAGGTGGCGGCCTGCGAGTTCGCCGACGGGACGCTGAGATGCACGATCAGCACCGGCCTGGCCGAGATCAACCCGTCGATCGGCGGGGTCACCGAATGGGTCCGGGTCGCCGATGCGGCCCTGTACGAGGCCAAGCGCAAGGGCCGCGATCGCATCGAGGTCGCGCCGTTGCCGCCGTTGCTGCAGGCGGTGCCCCCGGGCAACGACCTCCCGGACGAAAACGGACCCAGTGCATGACCGGCGAGGCCACGGCGGTGCTGGAGTTCTGGCAGTCGGCCGGTCCGCAGCGCTGGTTCGCCAGCGACGCGGGTTTCGATGCGGGCTTCCGCGAACGCTTCGAAGCCACGCACATGGCCGCCGCGCGTGGTGAACACGCGCAATGGATGGACTCGGCCGAGGGGGCGCTGGCCCTGTTGATCCTGCTGGACCAGTTCCCGCGCAACGCCTATCGCGGCACCGCCCATTCCTATGCCACCGACGGCCTGGCCCGGCAGCACGCGCGGCGCGCGATCGCGGCCGGTTTCGACCTGACGGTCGAGCCGGCGCTGCGGATGTTCTTCTACCTGCCGTTCGAGCATTCCGAGCAGCTTGCCGACCAGGAAAAGGCGATGGCGCTGTTCGCCGGGATCGGCGATGCGGAACTGATGAAATACGCGGTCCTGCATCGCGACCTGATCGCGCGGTTCGGGCGATTCCCGCACCGCAACGCGGCCCTGGGGCGGGAGTCCACCCAGGAAGAACGGGATTACCTGGCCGGCGGCGGCTTCAGCGGCTGAGCCGGGTCGTGCTTGCGCGCACGCCGCGCGCCCGGGTCAATACTTGCTGATGGACGGATCCACGTCGGCCCAGGCATTGGTGCCGCCGGCGACGTTGGAGACATTGGTGAAACCCAGTGCGCGGAATTCTTCGGCCGCCTGTTGGCTGCGTCCGCCGCTGCGGCAGAGGAAGGCCAGCGCGGTGTCCTTCGGCAACGCCTCCAGCGCGGCGCGGCCGTTGCCGTCGAAGCTGCGCACCGGCACGGGCGCCGGGGCCAGCGCGCGTTCTTCTTCCGGGCGCACGTCGACCAGGATGACTTCGCCGGCGGCCGCACGCGCGCCGGCGTCGGCCGGGGCCAGCGCCTGCACCGGCTTGGGTGCGTTCGGGTTGTCGATGGCCAGGCCCTTGCCGCGGATGTCGTCGACCCAGTCGATGGTGATGCCGTCGGCGCGGCGCGCGCTGGCCAGGTCGAACTGGATGCGCACGCCATTGGATTCGGCGGCGATGGCGTTGGCGTCGTACTGGGCCAGCTGGAAGTTGGGCTGGAACTGCGCGTTGATCGACAGCGACAGGGCGCCACCGGGGCCGGCATCGGCGGCGGCGTTGGACAGCATTTCCGCGGCCGCCGGGGTCACCGTGATCGCCGGCGGGCTGCGGTCGGGCGCGGCCACGCCGAGCAGCGAGGCCAGTTCGCCCGAGTTGCTCATCTGCTCGATGATGTCGCTGCCGCCGACCAGTTCGCCGTCGATGTACAGCTGCGGGATGGTCGGCCAGTCGCCGTAGGCCTTGATGCCTTCGCGGATTTCCTGGTCGGCCAGCACGTTGACGTGGGCGTAGTCGATGTCCAGCGCCGACAGCGCGCCGACCGCCTTGGCCGAGAAGCCGCATTGCGGCATGTTCGGCTGGCCCTTCATGAACAAGACCACGCGGTTGGATTGGAGCAGGGATTCGATGCGCGAACGCAGTGCGGGGTCGAGGGACATCAGGGCTTACCGGTTTGCATGGGAAGCGGTGATTTTACGCTGCGTGGCATGATTGCGGCATGACCACCCCCGAAACACTGAAGGGCCACCTGCACCGCGTGCCGCGACGGCCGCACGCGTGGATCTGGCTGGCGTTGGGCCTGCATGCGGGGGTGGCCCTGGCCTGGTGGAAGTGGGGCTGGGCGCCCGGCCTGGCCGGCCTGTTCGCGGTCCACATGCTGTTGCTGTGGGGCACGATGCGCCCGCAGTCGCGGTTGTTCAGTCCGGTGCTCAGCCGCCTGCCGATCACCGCGAATGCGGTGTGGCTGACGGTGGACGACGGCCCGTCGCCGGAAACTGCGGCGCTGCTGGACCTGCTCGACCGGCACCAGGCCCGGGCGACCTTCTTCCTGGTCGCCGAGCGCGCCGCCGCCCGGCCGGAACTGGCGCGCGAGATCCTGCGTCGCGGCCATGGCATCGGCAACCACAGCTTCTCGCATCCGCAGGCCTGGTTCTGGGCGCTGGGGCCGCGGCGCATGGCCGCGCAGGTGGACCGGGCGCAAGCGACCCTGCGCGAGCTCACCGGCCAGGCGCCGCGCTGGTTCCGCGCGGTGGTCGGCATGGCCAACCCGTTCCTGTCGGCGTCGCTGAAAAAGCACGGCCTGGCCCGCGTGGCCTGGAGCGCGCGCGGTTTCGACGGGGTCGCCGGCCAGCCGGACAAGGTGGTCGCGCGCATCGTCGAGGACCTGCGGCCCGGCGCGATCGTGCTGCTGCACGAAGGCGCGCCGCATGGCAACAACCTGGCGATCGTCGAAGGCGTGCTGCGGGCGCTGGACGAGCGCGGTTATCGCGCCGTGCTTCCCGAAGAGCTGTTGTAAGAGCTGTTGTAAGAGCTGTTGTAGGGGCTGTTGTAGGGGCTGTTGTAGGAGCTGCGTAAGCTGCGACCGGATACTTTCGCCGGACGCGATACCCAGTCCCAATTTCCCTGGTCGCGGCTTACGCAGCTCCTACAACGATCTTGTCGCCACGATCAGCCAGTTGTTGAACGGGGTGTTGCCGTACAGCGGCGAGAACGTGGTCTCCAGCCCGGCCGCCTGCAACTGCGCGCGGATCGCCCCGGCATCGGGATAGCAGCGGGGCCGGAACTGCATCCAGCCGATCAGGTTGGCCAGCCGGTCGGTGATGCGGCTGGTGCGGCCGCGCCGGCTCTCGTCGCCCAGCGCGGTGCGGATGACCAGGCGCGCGCCCGGCTCGAGCATGCCGATCGTATCGGCCAGCAAGCGCTGCTGCTGCTCGGCGGTGAGGTACTGGAGCACGTCCAGGATCGCCACGCTGCCGCGGTGCGCGGGCGGCCCGGCGGCCAGGTCGACGACTTCGAACACCGCGTCGGCCAATGCGTTGCGCCCGGCCACCTGCTGGGCGCGCGCGATCTTGGCCGCGTCGTTGTCCACGCCGCGGTAGGCCATGGCCTGGCCGTCCAGGCGCAGCGCATGGGCCAGCAGGCCCAGCCCGCAGCCCAGGTCCAGCACCGGCGCAGTGCTGCCGCGCAGGGCCTGCAGCACGCCCGGGTACAGCGGGTCGCTGCCCAGCTTGGCCCGGCTGTAGTAGTAGTCCCAGCGGTTGCCCAGCGGGTGGAGCGGCAGGTAGGCGCTGGCGATGCGGGTGGCGGTGGCGGCGTCGAACGGCTGGGTGGGGGAATGACTCATCGGGCTTCCATGGCGCGCGCGACCGGAAGCACCAGCCGCATCCATTCGTTATACAGGCTGGCCGAAGGATGCAGCCCGTCGTCGGCCAGCATCGCCGGCTCGGCGCCACGTGCGCGGCTGATCGGCGTGATGTCGAGGAAGGCAACGCCGCGCGCCCCGCAGGCCTGGCGGGCGGCTGCATTGAACGCATCGATCTGCACGGCGATGGCCTGCGCATCGTGGCCGCCCTGCCGGGCGAAGGGGGTCACGCCCCAGTCGGGGATGGACAGCACCAGCACGCGGTCGCGACGGCCCTGGGCGAACCCCACCGCGCGTTCCAGCAGCGCGGCAAACTGCAGGCGGTATTCGTCCACGCTGCGTCCCCGGTACTGGTTGTTGACCCCGACCAGCAGGCTGACCAGGTCGTAGCCCGGCAGCGGTGCGGCCGCGTCGATCGCAGCGTCCAGCTCGTCGGTGGTCCATCCGGTCCGGGCGATGATCTGCGGGTCGGCCATGGGAATGCCGTCGGCGCGCAGGGCACGGGCCAGCTGCACCGGCCAGCGCCCGGATTCGGCCACGCCTTCGCCGATGGTGTAGGAATCGCCCAGGGCGAGGAATCGAAGTTCGACCGCGTCGTGGTTTGTGCGCTGAAGTGGGATCTCCGCCATATCGGTTCCGTCATGACCCGCCATGCGGCGGTGGCAAGGCCCGCCAAGGAGGGAACCCGGTGACTTCAAGGTTCTTGCCCTTGGTGGGCCTGCAGCCGTCTTCCGCGGCGAGCCAAGTCACTGGGTGCCAGTCTTCGTGGATGACGGCGGAAGGGATCAAGCCGCCGCAGGCCGAGATTTCGACTTGATCGGCACTACTTTCGACACCGCTTCGGCGCGCCGCGACAGCACCCGGTCGATGCGCGCGAACACTTCGCGCATGGTCGCCGCCTCGGGCAGCAGGGTGACCCGGAAATGGTTGCGGTAGGGCACGTTGAAGCTCGAACCCGGGACCACCAGCACACCTTCGCTCTCCATCAGTTCCAGGGCGAAATCGTGGTCGTCGAAGCCCTTGGCCGCCGCCCCGACCACGGCCGGGAAGGCGTACAGCGCACCGGCCGGCGCGACCAGTTCCAGGTGCTCGCTGGCCGCGCAGGCCTCGATCACCGCGCGGCGGGTTTCGTACAGCCGTCCACCCGGCGCGCACAGCGCGGAAATCGTGTCCGGGCCGTTGACCGCCGCCTCGATCGCGTACTGGCCGGGGACGTTGGCGCACAGGCGCAGCGCGCCGAGCAGGTCCATGGCGTGGTGCAGGTTGCCGACCGCCGCGCCATCGCCCGACAGCAGCGCCCAGCCCACCCGCCAGCCGCAGGCGCGGTGGACCTTGCTCAGGCCGCTGAAGGTGATGCACGGCACCTCGCCGGCCAGTGGCGCGACCGGCTCGAAGGTCGCCTGGTCGTACAGCACCTGGTCGTAGATCTCGTCGACCATCAGCAGCAGCCTGTGCTTGGCGGCGATGGCGACGATGCGCTCCAGCAGCGGGCGCGGATAGGTCGCGCCGGTCGGGTTGTTGGGGTTGATCAGGACGATGGCGCGGGTGCGCGAGGACACCAGGGTCTCGATCTCGGCCGGATCGGGCAGGAAGTCGTTGCCGGGGTCGCAGCGGTAGTACACCGGGCGGCCGTCGTTGAGGATGGTGGCCGCCGACCACAGTGGATAGTCGGGCGAAGGCACCAGCACTTCGTCGCCGGGGTTGAGCAGGGCGCGCAGGGACAGGTCGATCAGTTCGCTGACCCCGTTGCCGAGGAACACGCGGTCCGCCTCTGCGTTGGGCATGCCGCGGCGCGCATAGGCGGCGGCGATGGCCTCGCGCGCGGCCGGCAGGCCCTGCTGGTGGGTGTAGGGGTCGGTATGGTCGATGTCGCCGGTGATCGCCTGTTGCAGGTGCGGCGGGGCGCGGAAACCGAACGCGCCGGGATTGCCGATGTTCAACTTGATCAGGCTGCGGCCCTGGGCTTCCAGGTCGCGGGCCCGCCGGGCCAGTTCACCGCGGATCTCGTAACGGACCTCGGACAGGCGCTCGCGGGTCGCGAGTACGCCGCTGGACGGCTTGTGGGTCGGCGGGGTCGACATCGGCGTGTACTGGGACGTGGGGAGGACGAAATCTTAGCGGATATGCCCCGAATGGCGGGGATTGGCGGGGATTGGCGGCCTCGCCGCCTAGAATGGGGCCATGCCCGGCTCCCCTCCCGCTCCCGCACCCCTCGACTTCACCCGCCTGCGCCTGATCGGCTGGCCGTATCCCGGCCTGCCCGAGGACCCGGCCTGGGCGCGCGAGTTCGCTGCCCACGGCCAGGCCCGGCCGGCCCGGGTCAGCGAGCAGCACCGTTCCGGCTACGTCGTCGCCGACGGCCCGGACGCCGCGCTCAAGGCCGAATCCCTGCCCGAATGGCAGAAGCCGCGCTTTCCTTCGCACCAGCGCGCCGCGGTCGGCGACTGGGTGCTGCTCGAAGGCCGGAAGATCGTCGCCCTGCTGCCGCGGCGGACCTCGATCAAGCGCGGCGCCGCCGGCGAGCACTACCACCAGCAGGTGATCGCGGCCAACGTGGACACGGTGTTCATCGTCTGCGGCCTG
>SEHC01000399.1 GCA_004173415.1 Lysobacteraceae bacterium | reverse complement strand
GGTCGACCACGACCACGCCGATGCTCGCGCTGATCGTGTAGGTGTGTTCCTGCCAGGTGAACATCTGCGCCTCGATGGCTTCGCGCAGGCGCTCGGCCAGCCGCCGTGCGGAGTCGGCGTCCAGGTCGTAGCCGAGCAGGCCGAACTCGTCCCCGCCCAGGCGGGCCAGCACGTCGCCGGCGCGGCCCTGCTGGCGCATGGTCAGGGCCAGCTGCGCCAGCAGCTGGTCGCCGGCCATGTGCCCGGAAATGTCGTTGATGAGCTTGAACTGGTCCAGGTCGATGTACAGCAAGGCGCAGGACGGGGCGCCCGCGGTGGTCTTGCGCTCGACGAGCGCCTGCTTGACCAGGCGTTCGAACTCGCGCCGGTTGCACAGTTCGGTCAACGCATCGTGGGTGGCCTGGTAGCTGAGCTGCTCGGTCAGCTGGC
Organism: Lysobacteraceae bacterium; assembly: GCA_004173415.1. Classification (GTDB taxonomy): domain Bacteria; phylum Pseudomonadota; class Gammaproteobacteria; order Xanthomonadales; family Xanthomonadaceae; genus Pseudoxanthomonas_A. The sequence continues at coordinate 2,022 of SEHC01000399.1, read as the reverse complement.
GCTGCTCGGAGATGTCGGTGGCCACCATCAGCAGGTGCGACCTGCCTTCCATCTCCACCTGGGCGATGGAGGAGTTGACCCAGAAGAAGATCCGGTCCGGTCCGGACAGCGCCGCGTCCACGCTGTTCCAGCCCTGCGCCATCGCATCGGTGTCGGCCACGCGCTGTTGCAGCGACGGATCCTCGAACAGCGACTCCATGGCCTGCCCACCCACGTCGCCCAGGCGCAGTCGCGCGGCCTGGTTGGCATAGACGATGCGGCCGTCGCGGGCGTCGGCCACCAGCACCAGCGCCGGCAGCAATTCGTTGAGGGCGCGGAAACGCGCTTCGCTTTCGCCAAAGCGTGCGCTCATCCTTCTGCCCAGTGCGACCGCGCGGCGGCGGGTGCTGGCCAGCGACCACAGCAGCAGTCCGACCAGGCAACTGATCACGACCCCGGCGATCGCGACCGTGTGCAGCCGCCCGGTGTCCAGTCGCTCCGGTCGCGGTTGCAGTTCGAGTTGCCAGCGGCGTCCGCCGAACTCCAGCCTGCGCAGGAAGAGGGCGGCATCGGCGGCGGTCGTGGAGCCCGAGTCGAAGAAGGCCTCGGCACCGGCCGCGTCGAGGTCGCGCACGCGCACCCTGAAGCGCTCCATCGCCTGGGCGGGCAAGCCGTCGTGGACCAGCGCCTCCAGTTTCAGGCTGACCGCGAGCGCGCCGATTTCGCGCGCGCGCCGCTCTGCGACGGTGGCCGGGATCGGTCCGCGCGAATACACCGGCAGGCGCACGGTGATCCCGGGGATCGGTTTGCCGCGTTTCGACAGCTGGCGCAGCACGAACGGAGAGGAGGCCGTGGCCGTATCCGCATCGCGCGCGCGATGCAGCGCGGCCAGGTTCTCCGCCTGGCCGGCCATGTCGAAGCCGACCAAGGCCTGGTTGCCGGCCAATGGCGCGATCAGCTGGTAGCGGTAGGCCACGCGACCGGGATTGGCCGGGTCGCCCTCGCGGCGGGCGAAGGCGGTGGCGACGTGGCCGGGCAGGCGGGTGCGCAGCCGCAGGTTGTCGGTGTATTCGGAAAACTGGGTCTGGTCCATGCGGTCGTTGGCCAGGAAAATCGTCTGCATGGCCCGCAACAGCGCGTCGGCGGCGGCCAGTTGCGCCTGCAGGTGCTGCACGCTCTGGTCGGCCGCGACGTCATGGGCGGCATGGGCGCGCGAGCGGGCGTCGCGCCACTCGCGCTGGGCGACCCAGCCGGTGAACAGGAACCCGACCAGTAGCGCGGCCAGGGCCCATGCCCACGGAGGCAGGCCTTGCGGCGATCGCTCTTCATCGCGAACGGGTGGTGGCGCCGGGGTCTTCCCTTCCACGTGCGGTCCCTTGTCCTTCGAGGCGAGCTGCTGGCTGCGCTCGCCCGCAGGATAGTCTTCCGCGAACAAGTGTGTGGTGAAAACCTGGCGGGACGCCGGGTCGCGGCAGGCGTGGCTGCGGGAAGGGGCGATCCTGGGGCATCGCAGGCATGCGTCCGCGGCCCATCATCGAAGGGGCCACGGAAAGCTGGCGAAGCGGGAGGGAATTGGCGCGCCCGGAGGGATTCGAACCCCCGACCAATGGCTTCGGAAGCCACTACTCTATCCGGCTGAGCTACGGGCGCACGGGAAGCGCATTCTAGCGACAAACCGGCGCAGCGTCTTTCGCGGCGTATTTTCTGGGCGACCGGGCCAGCCTGATAATCTGTGTCCATGGGTTACGAACGATTCCAGGCCGACGCCACGCCGCGTTGGCGCGAGCGGCTGGGCCAGTACTGGAAACTGGCGCGTGGCGATCGTCCGATCGGCGTGCTCCTGTTGCTGTGGCCGACCTGGTGGGCGCTGTGGATCGCGGCGGCCGGGGTGCCGCCGCTGTGGACCCTGTTCGTGTTCAGTGCGGGGGTCTGGCTGACCCGGGCCGCCGGTTGCGTGATCAACGACTACGCCGACCGCTGGCTGGACCCGCAGGTCGAGCGCACCCGCGGGCGGCCGCTGGCCACCGGCCGCGTATCCGGCCG
>SEHC01000398.1 GCA_004173415.1 Lysobacteraceae bacterium | reverse complement strand
CATGACTGGTTCCGCGTGGTGGTCAAGGAAGGCCGCAATCGCGAAGTCCGCCGGCTGTGGGAATCGCAGGGTTGCCAGGTCAGCCGGCTGAAGCGCACGCGTTACGGCAAGGTCACCCTGCCGCAGCCGCTGCTGCGCGGCCAGTCGCAGGAATTGCCCGACGTGCAGGTGGAAAAGCTGCGCGCCGAACTGGGCCTGGAAACCGGCGCCCCGCCCGCACTGACCCTGCAACCGGTGATCGGCCAGCGCAAGGCGGCCAAGGCCACCGTGCACGTGGGCGGCGGCCGCGGCACGGGCCAGGCCTACGTCAACGGCCACAACACCGCCGACGAAGGCCGCGAACTCCGTCGCTTCGACCATGTGCGCGAGGATCGCGGCCGCGGCCGCTTCGGCAGCAAGAAGCCGCACGGCGGGCTGACCGTCAGCGGCGAAGCGGCGGCCAAGCAGTCGCAGAAGCCGTTCAAGTCGCGTCCCACCAAGGGACCGAAGCCGCTGCCGGACGGCAATCCGGCCGCCTTCCGCAGCTGGTACGTGCCCGATGGCGTGGACACGGGTCCGACCGGGCACCGCAACGCAGGGCCGCCGAAGCCGTATGGCGCCAAGCCGGGCGGACAGCGTTCCGGCGGCGCCCGCCCCGGCGGCGCGGGACGTCCCGCAGGTGGTGGTAACCGTCCGTATGCGGCACGCGGCGAAGGCAACGTCGGCAACGAAGCACGCGGCCCGCGCGGCCCCGGCGCCCGCGGCCCGCGGCCGGCCGGCCAGGCCGATGGCCAGCCGCGCGCGCCCCGTCCGTATGGACATCCGGGCAATGCGCCGAGCTTCCCGTCCGACCACGCCAATCCAGGCGCCTACAATCCGTATGGCCAGCCGCCACGCGCGCCGCGGCCGCAGGGCGCACGGCCGGGCAACGCACGTCCCGGAGGTGCCCGCCCGGGTGGCGCGCGTCCAGGCAACAATGCCGGGCCACGCCCGAACAACAGCCCCAGGCCGGGTGGCGGCAATCGCGGGCCACGCGGACCGCGCGGTGGCGGCCACGGTTGAGTGATCGATGACAAGGGCGCTCCGGCGCCCTTGTAGTTCCATGCATCGGCCACCGCTAGCGGCCTTCGTCGGGCACGACACGCCCGCGCAGTTGTCCCGGCGGGCCGCTTTTCACCGTCGGCTACAATAAGCCCCTGACTGGCCGCATCCGATTCCCATGTCTTCCGCCTTTGGCACCGAAACGGTGCTCGACGTCCGTCACTGGACCGACGATTACTTCAGCTTCACCACCACCCGCGACGACGGCTTCCGTTTCGACAACGGCCAGTTCGTCATGATCGGCCTGCCGGGGCAGGCTGCCGACGGCGCGGCCAAGCCGCTGCTTCGCGCCTATTCGATCGCCAGCGCCAACTGGGAAGAGCAGCTCGAGTTCTTCAGCATCAAGGTGCCCAACGGACCGCTGACCTCGCGCCTGCAGCACATCAAGCCCGGCGATGCGGTGCTGGTCGGCAAGAAGCCCACCGGGACCCTGCTGATCAGCGACCTGCACCCGGGACGCAACCTGTACCTGCTCGGCACCGGCACCGGCCTGGCGCCCTGGCTGTCCATCGTCAAGGATCCGGAGACCTACGAACGCTTCGACCGGATCATCGTGGCCCATGGCGTGCGCCATGCGCGGGACCTCGCCTACCGCGACTATTTCGAGAAGGAACTGCCGCAGCACGAGTTCCTCGGCCAGCAGATCCGCGACCAGTTGCTCTACTACCCCGCCGTAAGCCGCGAGGAATCGGCCAACCATGGCCGCCTGACCGACCTGCTCGACAGCGGCCGGATGGCCGGGTCGCTGGGCCTGGCGCCGCTGGATGCCGGGCATGACCGCGCGATGATCTGCGGCAGCCCGCAGATGCTCGCCGACTTCCGCGCCATCCTCGATGCGCGCGGCTTCGTCCCCGCCCCTCGCATCGGCACGCCCGGGCAGTACGTGTTCGAACGCGCCTTCGTCGAGAAGTAGCCGTCCCCGTCCGTCGTGCTAGCCTCGCCTGCGATACGGAGGGGAGTCCGATGCTGAAACCGATCCTGTGCGCGCTGGCGCTGGCGTTCTTCGTCCTGTCCTCGCATGCCGCCACGCCACGGCCACAGCCCGCCGCAGGCGAGCTGCCGCCACCGTTGCTGGGCAAGCTGCACGGAGGCGGCGGCGAGGTCGACCTGCGCGCTTACCAGGGCAAGGTGGTGATCGTGACTTTCTGGGCATCCTGGTGCGGGCCCTGCCGCAAGGAGCTTCCGGTCCTGGCCCATTTCCAGAAAGTGGTCGGCCGCGACGCGCTGGAAGTGATCGCCGTCAATTTCAAGGAACCACGCCAGGATTTCCTCGGCGTGCTCCGCGCCAACCGGGACTTCCAGCTCGACTACGTGCATGACGCCAAGGGCGCGGCCAGCGACCAATACGGCGTGCAGGCGCTGCCGAACATGTT
>SEHC01000397.1 GCA_004173415.1 Lysobacteraceae bacterium | reverse complement strand
TCCCGCGCACTGGGCGGGGCGACGGTCGAACTTGCCGAAGAGAGCGAGATCCGCGATGCGTTCCCCGACTGCGAGCTCGGCGCCATGCCGCCGTTCGGCCACCTCTACGGCATGCCGGTGTACGTCGATTCACGCCTGGCCAGGCAGCCGGAGATCGTGTTCAACGCCGGCTCGCATACCGACGCCGTGCGCATGCCCTATGCAGAATTCGAACGCCTGGCCGAGCCCGAGTTCCTGTGGCTGGCCGACGTCATGTGAGCCTGCGGCGGGACTTGTCCCGCCGTCCGCACGCAGCCTCGCCGATGGCGGGGCAGGGCTTGTGCGGCCTTCGCGCCTACAGTGAGTAGCCGAACTGCTGCTTGAACTGTTCGTTGAACTCGTCGTAGTCGAAGCGCTGGTTCTGGGTGCCCGGGTGTTCCACCTTCAGCGCGCCCATCAGGTTGCCCATGCGGCCGATGGTCAGCCAGTCGTGGCCCTTCTCGATGCCGAAGATCAGGCCGGCGCGGAAGGCGTCGCCGCAACCGGTCGGGTCGGTGACCCGGCGTTCGTGCGCCGGCGGGATGTCGTAGGTCTTCTCGGGGGTATGGATCTGCGAGCCATGCGGGCCGCGGGTGGTGATGTAGGCCTTGACCCGCTTGACGATGTCCTGCTCGCTCCAGCCGGTGCGCTCCTGCAGCAGGTTGGACTCGTAGTCGTTGACGGTGACGTAGTCGGCCTGCTCGATGAAATGGCGCAGCTCCTCGCCGTTGAACAGCGGCATGGCCTGGCCGGGATCGAAGATGAACGGGATTCCGGCTTCGGCGAACTCGGTTGCGTTCTGCAGCATGCCCTCGCGCCCGTCCGGGCTGACGATGCCGAAGGTGACGCCGGGCACGTTCTTCACGTGGTTCTCGTAGGACCGCATCATCGCGCCGGGGTGGAAGGCGGTGATCTGGTTGTTGTCGTGGTCGGTGGTGATGAAGGCCTGCGGGGTGAACAGCTCGTCGATGACCTTGACCTGGCTCATGTCGATGCCCTGCTCGGTGAACCATTCGCGGTAGGGTCCGAAATCCTGGCCCACCGTGGCCATCGGGATCGGCTCGCCGCCCAGCAGCTTGAGGTTGTAGGCGATGTTGCCGGCACAGCCGCCGAACTCGCGGCGCATGCGCGGGACCAGGAACGACACGTTCAGGATGTGCACCTTGTCCGGCAGGATGTGGTTCTTGAACTGGTCCGGGAACACCATGATGGTGTCGTAGGCGAGGGAACCACAGATCAGTGCGGACATCGGGAATCTCTTGAAGGAAAAAGTCGGGGCCGGAGGTCGGGGAACCCGAGCGGCGGCGCAAGGTTAACGGTTAGGTCCGGTGCAGGCCAGCGCGGAAGCGCCCGCAGAGGCCGCCGCGAGGGTGGGCCGGCTACCCGGCGGATCTCCGGAAACGCTGCAAAGGTACGGTTTTCAGGCCTTGTTCCGCTTGCCGCCCCCGGGGGTGGTTGCTAGTCTAGCGAACCCCCCGAATTCCCTTCCGTGCGGCCACCCCGCCGCACCGGCACACCAGGATTATTCCCCCGATGTTCTTCAAGAAGCTCCGCGGCATGTTTTCCAATGACCTGTCCATCGACCTGGGCACGGCCAACACCCTGATCTACGTGCGCGGCCAGGGCATCGTCCTGAACGAACCCTCGGTGGTCGCCGTGCGCCAGGACCGGGCCTTCGGCGGCACCCGCACCGTGGCCGCGGTCGGCGCCGAAGCCAAGCAGATGCTGGGCCGCACCCCGGGCAACATCACCACGATCCGCCCGATGAAGGACGGCGTCATCGCCGATTTCACCTACACCGAGGCGATGCTGAAGTACTTCATCAAGAAGGTGCACAAGTCGCGCTTCCTGCGCCCCAGTCCCCGCGTGCTGGTCTGCGTGCCGGCCGGTTCGACCCAGGTCGAGCGCCGCGCGATCAAGGAATCGGCCGAGGAGGCGGGCGCCCGCGACGTGTTCCTGATCGAGGAGCCGATGGCCGCGGCGATCGGCGCCGGCATGCCGGTGACCGAGGCGCGCGGCTCGATGGTCATCGACATCGGCGGCGGCACCACCGAGGTGGCGGTGATCTCGCTGAACGGTATCGTCTACTCGCAGTCGGTGCGCATCGGCGGCGACCGCTTCGACGAATCCATCACCAATTACGTGCGCCGCAACCACGGCATGCTGATCGGCGAAGCGACCGCCGAGCGGATCAAGCTCGAGATCGGCTGCGCCTATCCGCAGCCGGAAGTGGTGGAGATGGAGATTTCCGGCCGCAACCTGGCCGAAGGCGTGCCGAAGATGATCAAGATCACCTCCAACGAGGTGCTCGAGGCCCTGCACGAGCCGCTGGCCGGCATCGTCAGCGCGGTCAAGCTGGCCCTGGAGCAGACCCCGCCGGAGCTGTGCGCCGACGTGGCCGAGCGCGGCATCGTGCTGACCGGCGGCGGCGCCCTG
>SEHC01000396.1 GCA_004173415.1 Lysobacteraceae bacterium | reverse complement strand
GTGTCCTTGCTGGAGCGGCCGGTCCAGCCGATCACCCTGGTCAGCGTGATGCAGGCCGCGCTGCGCGCGCGCGCGCGCCAGCGCCAGGTGCGTTCGCTGCTGGCCGCGCGCGACGAGGCGGCGCTGGAACTAGAATCGCTGGTCGTGCAGCGGACCCTGCAACTGCAGCAGGCCAATTCGCTGCTGCGCACCGAGATGGCCGAGCGCGCCCGCGTCGAGGACAGCCTGCGCCATGCGCAGAAGCTCGAGGCGCTGGGCCAGTTGACCGGCGGCGTGGCCCACGATTTCAACAACCTGCTGATGGTCATCACTGCGGGCCTGGACATGATGGAACGGCAGCACGATCCGGACCGGCGCGCGCGGATGCTGCAGGGCATGCGCCAGGCCGCCCATCGCGGCGCCAACCTCACAAGGCAGTTGCTGGCCTTTTCCCGTCGCCATGCCCTGCGCCCGGAAACCGTCGATCTCGCCCGCTATCTGCACGACATGAAGGAACTGCTGGGCCGCAGCCTGCGCGGTGACGTGCAAGTGGATATCCGCCTCACCCCGGACCTGTGGCCGGTGCACGTGGATCCGGGCGAGTTCGAGCTGGTGCTGCTGAACCTGGCGGTCAATGCCCGCGATGCGATGCCGGGGGGCGGGGTGATCCTGATCGAAGGGGAAAACCGCCCCGGCGAGCCGGCCACCGATGGCGGCCGGGATCTGGTCAGCGTTTCGGTTCGCGATACCGGCGACGGCATGAGCGACGAGGTCAAGGCCCATGTGTTCGAGCCGTTCTTCACCACCAAGGACGTGGGCAAGGGCTCGGGCCTGGGCCTGGCCCAGGTGTACGGGTTCGCCCAGCAGTCCGGCGGGACGGTGGAGATCGATACCGAGCTGGGCGTGGGCACCTCAATCACCCTGCTGCTGCCGCGATCGCACAACGCACTGCCCGAAATGCATGCCAACGGCCCCACCAACGCAATGGCGGCCGACACGCTGCGGGGCTCGGTCCTGCTGGTCGAGGACGATGTGGAGGTGGCGGCCCTGGTGAGCGACATGCTGGGCGACCTGGGCTACGAGGTGATCCATACCTCCGGGCCCGATGCCGCGCTCGGCGCGCTGGCCAATGCCAGGCACCTGGACCTGGTGTTCTCCGACATCATGATGCCGGGCGGCCGCAGCGGCATCGACCTGGCCAGGGAATTGCGCCGCCGCCGACCCGACCTGCCGGTGCTGCTGACCAGTGGCTTCGCCGAGCGCCACCGCGACGATGCCCAGGCCATGGGCATCCAGGTGCTGTCCAAGCCTTATGGGCTCGAAGACCTGCGGGTGGCCATCAGCTACGCGCTGGAGCGGAAGGACTAGCGGCCGCCGGCGCGCTCCCGCGGGCGCTTCGCGCGGCTGCGGGGCACGCTGCATCGGTCGGACGCACCACCATTGGCATGGCGCCGGTCCGGGTGCTGCCCGGACCTGTTACCAGAATCCGTCGTCCTGGCGTTCGCTGACCCGCTGCACGCTGTACTCGGCGATCCTGCGGATCAATGTCTCCGGCAGGGGCTGGTCGTAGCGGACCTTGAGCATGTGCTTGGTGGCCTGGTGGCCTTCCAGCTCGTTGCGGAACCGGTCCAGCGCCGCCTGCGGCGGCGCGAAGCTCAGGTGCTGTTTGTGCGCCGAGAAGGCGAACACGAACCGCGGCTCGACGAAGAACGGGTTGCCCCACTTGATCGCCTCTTCGGCCCGCGGCGCCACGCGCTTCAGCAGCGCATGCAACTGGCGCAGCATCGGCTGGCCTTCGGCCGGGGCCGCCCGGATGTATTCGGCATGGGTGGCGGGAAGCTTTCCTGGCATGGGTCGTTCCTGCGCTGCGGGGCGGTCAGGCGCCTATTCGGCGACGGCGAATTCCGGCTTGGCCATCGGCTTGCCGCCGATGTAGCGCGCCAGCCACGACTGCACCTCGTAGTTCCAGTAGATCGAGTTCTGCGGCGACAGGATCCAGTGGTTCTCGTCCGGGAACACCACCAGCCGCGAAGGCACGCCCATGTTCTGCAGGATGCCGTACAGGGCGATGCCCTGGCCATACGGAACGCGGTAGTCCTTCTCGCCGTGGGTGATCAGCATCGGCGTCTTGAAGTTCTTCGCGTAGGCGATCGGGTTGTTGCGCTGCATGCCCTCGGCATTGGCCCACGGCAGGCCACCCATGACCTCGCTGCTGAACAGCCCGGTGGTGACATCCGACCCATACTGGCCAATGAAATCGCTGACCCCGGCATGGTTGACCAGGGCCTTGAACGCATCGGTGTGGCCCAGCATCCAGGTCGCCAGGTAGCCACCGTAGCTGGCCCCGGCGGCGGCCACGTTGTCGCGGTCGATCGCCGGCACTTTCCCGAACAGATAGGCATTGGCCTTGAGGATGTCCTCCATCGGCTTGTCGCCCCATGCGCCATTCATGCTCTGGGCGAACTTCTCGCCGAA
>SEHC01000029.1 GCA_004173415.1 Lysobacteraceae bacterium | reverse complement strand
CGCTGATGCTGTTCGGCTGGCTGTGGGGCATGATCGGCCTGTTGCTGGCGGTGCCGCTGCTGGTCTGCGTGAAGCTGGTGCTGGCGCGGGTGGAAGGCATGGAAGGCTGGGCGCGGCTGTTGGAGTAGGCACGGGCACGGCGCGCGACCGATAGAATGGGCCGATGAGTTTCCCGGTCCGCGCCATCACCCTCGACCTCGACGACACCCTGTGGCCATTCGCCCCGATCGGCGCGCGGATCGAGCAGGTGCTGGACGACTGGCTGCGGCTGCACAGCCCGGCCACCGCCGAACGCTTCCCGATCCCGGCCATGCGCGCGCTGCGCGAGCAGGTGTTCGCCGGGCATCCGGAGCTGCTGCACGACATGTCGTCCCTGCGCCGGCTGACCCTGGAGCAGGCCCTGCGCGACAGCGGCGCCGACCTCGCCCTGCTGGAACCGGCCTACGAGGTGTTCTACGCCGAACGCAACCGGGTCGAGTTCTACCCCGACAGCGTGGCCGCGCTGGAACGGCTCGCCGCGCAGGTGCCGGTGGTGGCCCTGAGCAACGGCAACGCCGACCTCCGGCGGATCGGCCTGGACCAGCACTTCACTTTCCAGCTCGGCGCGCGCGAGCACGGCGCGGCCAAGCCCGAGGCCAGCATCTTCCTGGCCGCCTGCGCCGGACTGGGCCTGGAACCGGGCCAGGTGCTGCATGTCGGCGACCACCATGAAATGGACGTGGCCGGGGCCTGCCGCGCCGGCCTGCGCAGTTGCTGGGTCAACCGCGAGGCGTCGGTCTGGGCGCGGCAGGACCTGCGCCCGGACCTCGAATTCCCGACCCTGCAGGGCCTGGCCGAGTGGCTGGAACAGTCCCGGGAACACGGCCACCGCTAGCCACGCAACCGATCCGGACAAGCCGGAATGGCGCGATTGGTCCAGAATAAGGTCCATGAACCTGCCCAGCCTGCCACCGGGATTCACCCGGACTTCGTCCCAGACCCTGCCCCTCCACCTCCTCGACCAGGGCCAGTGGAGCGCCTGGCGCGACGCCCAGAGCGCCGCGCACCGGGCCTGGATCGAGTCGCAGAAGTTCGCCGCCAGCCCGGGCGCGGTCCTGCTGCTGCCGGGACCCGAGGGCGTGGCCGGCGCGGTCGGCGTGATCGGCGATGTACTGGATCCCAGCGCCTACGGCCACCTGGCGCAGGGGCTGCCCGAGGCGGACTGGCGCGTGGACGCGCCACCCACCGGACCGGCGCTGGCCGCCCTGCAGTTGGGCTGGGGCCTGGGCAGCTACCGCTTCACCCGTTACAAGCAGGCCGCGCGTGCACCGGCGCGCCTGCTGCTCGAGGACGAAGCCGCCGAGGCCCTGGACCTGCTCGCCGCCTGCGTGCGCGTGCGCGACCTGGTCAACACCCCGACCGAGCACATGGGGCCAGAGCAACTGGAGGAGGTGGCGCGCGACATCGCCACCCGTCACGGGGCCGGGCTGGAGGTGATCACCGGCGACGAACTGCTGGCCCGCAACTTCCCCGCCATCCACGCCGTCGGCCGCGCCTCGCATCGGGCCCCGCGCCTGATCGCGCTGCGCTGGGGCGACAGCGGATTGCCGCACGTGGCCCTGGTCGGCAAGGGCGTGTGCTTCGACACCGGCGGCCTGGACCTGAAGGCCGCCGACGGCATGCGCAACATGAAGAAGGACATGGGCGGGGCGGCGCATGCGCTGGCCCTGGCCGAACTGATCATGGCGCGCAAGCTGCCGCTGCGCCTGACCCTGCTGGTGCCGGCGGTGGAAAACGCGGTCGGTCCCGATGCGTTCCGCCCCGGCGAAGTCATCGCCACGCGCCAGGGCCTCAGCGTGGAGATCGACAACACCGATGCCGAGGGCCGGGTGATCCTGGCCGACGCGCTGACCCACGCCGGCGAGCTCTCGCCCGACGTACTGCTGGATTTCGCCACCCTGACCGGCGCCGCGCGCGTGGCCCTGGGGCCGGACCTGCCCGCGCTGTTCTGCAACGACGATGCGCTGGCCAACGACTGGATCGCCGCCGGCGAGCAGCTGCGCGACCCGCTGTGGCGGATGCCGCTGTGGCGGCCGTACCTGCGCTACCTCAACAGCGGCATCGCCGACCTGGCCAACGCCGGTTCGCGGATGGCCGGCGCGGTCACCGCCGCGCTGTACCTGGAACGGTTCGTGCCGGCGCAGCAGAAGTGGGCGCACCTGGACGTGTATGCGTGGAACGACAGCGACCGCCCGGGACGCCCGGCCGGTGGCGAGGCGATGGCGCTGCGCGCGGCCTTCGCGATGTTGAAGGCGCGTTATCCCGGCTGAGCCAGTCGGGCGATGCGCCAGGACGCCCTGTTGCTCGCCTCAACCAGCCGCGCGGAGCAACGGACCCAGTTGGCGCATGCGCGCCTGCGTGGCCGGCCCGACCAGGGCGAAGGCGGTGTTGCCCTCGGTCCAGTATTGCGCGAGCAGGCGCCCGTCGCGGCGCTCGCCCTGGGTGAAGCGGTCGCTGCGGGGGCGCAGGTACAGGCCGATTCGGGCACCTTCGGCATCCTGGTACACCAGCATTGCCGCCGCGCCTTCCGGCGTGGACAACATGCGTCCGCCCTGCAGGCGGAAGCCCTGAGATTGCAGGTCCGGCGCGGCGCCGGCCGGCCCGAAGTGGGTCCGCAGCCAGCCTTGCAGTTGCGTGCGATGGCTCGCATCGAATTCCAGCGGCAGCGTGTTGTCGGCAAACAACCGGTAGGCGGCGACCGCATCGGCCATCGGCGGACGCTCGCCGGCCATGCGCAGGTCGCGCGCCTGCCAGCCCATCGCGGCCCCCAGGCCGAGGGCGAGCACGCAACTGGCCACCATGCCCATGCGCGCGCGCCTTTGCCTGTGCAGTCGGCGCCGGACCTGTTGCGGCGCCAGCATCGCCCCGGCCGGCACCGGTTCCAGGCCTGCCCACGCTGCGCGCAGCGCTTCGGCATCGCGCTTCCATGCGGCCACCCGTGCGGCGTGTTGCGGATGGTCCTGCAGGCGGCTTTCCAGCGCAGTTGTGCGTGCAACGTCCCGCCGCCTCGCGATAGCTGAAACCTTCAACGCTGACCAGCATCAGCAACGCCCGCTGCTCGGCCGGCAACCGCGCAAAGGCGGACAGCAGCGCGCGGCCCTCGTGCACGCGCTCGGCCGACGGCGAGGTGGCGGCCTGCTGCGGGGCGAACAACGCCACCACCCGCTGCCAGCGCACCGCGCGCCGGCGCTCGTCGATGAACAGGCGATACAAGATGGAAAACAGCCAGGCCCGCAGCGCATCGTCCTCGCGACGAGTGTCCCAGCGCCGCAGGCCACGCTCGAGTGTGGACTGCACCAGGTCGTCCGCGTTGGCCGCATCATCGGCCAGTGAGCGGGCGAAACGGCGCAGCCGGGGCAGCAGTGCGTGCAGGCGTTCGTCGTCGAAGGTGTCCATCACGTTGGGCCAGCGGAGGTATTGGCATGACGTACCGGTCGCCTCATTATTCCCGTGCGTGCTTGAACGATGCGGAAGAATTTCCGGCCGCCGCTGGAATAAGCACCGCGCCCAGGCGTCCTACCTGTCCACGCAACCTGGAAATGCCGATGAACCCCGACCCACATCCCCCTGCTTCACCCCTGCTGGCGTTGCTCCGGCGCCACTGGCTGCCTTTGGCCGGGATCGGCGCGATCGTGCTGCTGATGGCCGCTGCCTTTGCCTGGGCCGGTGGCTGGATCGGGAGCAGCCAGCGCCTGACCTCGCAGGAATTCATCGAGACCATCGAGGCCACCGGCGCCAACCATCCGGGCTTCCGCCGCGCGCACAGCAAGGGCATCTGTGTCACTGGTACGTTCCAGGGCACGGCCGAAGGGGCGGCGCTGTCGAGCGCGCGCGTGTTCTCGCAGACCGCGGTGCCGGTGCTGGGACGGATGTCGATCGGTGGCGGCGATCCCCATGGCGCCGATGCCGCGGCGCGCGTGCGCAGCATGGCTTTGCAACTACGCAGCGACGATGGCCAGCAATGGCGGATGGCGATGAACAGCTTCCCGTTCTTCGCCGTGCCTTCGGCCGCGGCGTTCCTGGAGCAGACCCGCGCGCAGATTCCGGACCCGGCCACCGGCAAACCCGATCCGGCCAGAATGGCTGCGTTCTTGGAAAAGTACCCGCAGGCGCGCCGCTTCCAGGCCTGGGCGAAGTCGGCCCCATGGTCGGACAGCTGGGCCAACACGGCCTACAACGGCATCCACACCTTCCGCTTCACCAACGCCGATGGCGACACCCAGGCGGTGCGCTGGTCGATGCGGCCGCGAGCTCCCTTCAAGGAAATGGACAAGGCCCAGCGCCAGGCGGCATCTGTGGACTACCTGGCCGACGAGTTCAACCGCCGCCTGGCCGCCGGGCCGGTGCGCTGGGACCTGCAGGTGAGCCTGCCGGAAACCGGCGATGCGCTCGACGATCCCTCGCAGGCCTGGCCGGATACACGCCGCCAACTCACCGTCGGCACCCTGACCCTGGAGCGCGCGCAGCCGCAAGCGCTGGGGGCTTGCCGCGATGTCAATTTCGACCCCTTGATCCTGCCGACCGGCATCGCCGGCTCGGATGATCCGATCCTGGCCGCGCGTTCGGCGGTCTATGCGCAATCCTTCGAGCGGCGCGAGCGCGAGGTCGCCAGCGGCAAGGCCATCGATGCCACCGGCCACGGAGCAAACCCATGAGTCGCCGTTCGTCGTCGCACTTCAACCTGCTGGCACGCGCGCTGCACTGGAGCATGGCCGTGCTGATCCTGGCGATGCTGTTCATCGGCGTGACCATGGTGACTTCATTGACCTTGCGGCCGGTGCTGATCGACCTGCACCGGCCGCTCGGCATCGCCATCCTGTTGCTGGCACTGCTGCGGCTGGGCAACCGGTTGCGCCACCCGCCGCCGCCACTGCCGGGCGACCTGCCCGCGATCCAGAAGTTTGCCGCGGTGGCCTCGCATTGGCTGCTGTATGCGCTGATGCTGGCCATGCCGCTGATCGGCTGGGCGATGGTGTCGGCCGGCGGCTATCCGGTGGTCATGTTAGGCGGCGTGCACCTGCCCGCCATTGCCCCGCATTCACCGGAGTTGTTTGCGCTGTTGCGGCTTGCACACGGATTGCTGGCATACGCCTTGTTCGCCACCGTGCTGATGCACCTGTCAGCGGCGCTGTACCACGCCTGGGTGCGGCGCGACGGCGTGTTCTCGAGCATGGCGCGCGGGCCGGCGCGCGAACAGCCGTAGCGCTACAGCCAGCCCTTCTGCCGGGCCAGCCGATACGCCTCGATGCGGTTGGCCACGCCCAGCTTGCCGATCGCCTCGGACAGGTAATTGCGCACCGTGCCGTGCGACAGGTTGAGTTGCGCGGCGATCGCCGCCGCCGCGACGCCCTCGCCGGCGAGCCGCAGCACCTGGCGTTCGCGGTCGTTGAGCGGGTCGGCTTCGGACCAGGCTTCCAGCGCCAGGTCGGCATCGATCGCGCGCGCGCCGCCATGGACCTTGCGCACGGCCTGGGCCAGGTGGTCGGCCGGCGATTCCTTCAGCAGGTAGCCAAGCACGCCGGCGTCCAGGGCCCGGCGCAGGAAGCCGGGGCGGGCGAAGGTGGTGACGATGACCACCTTGACCGGCAAGGCGTGGCGCTGGATGCGCTGGGCCAGTTCCAGGCCGCTGAGCCCGGGCATCTCTATGTCGGTCACCAGCACGTCGGGCTTCAGCCGCTGCAGGTCGCGCCAGGCCGCTTCCCCGTCGGCGCTGGCGCCGACCACTTCGAAGTCGCCTTCCATGCCCAGCAGCGCCGACAGCGCGCCACGGACCATGGCCTGGTCTTCGGCCAGGAGGATGCGGATCACGGCTGCGCCAGTGGGAATTCCATGCCCGGAAAATAGCAAATCCGCCGGCGCATGCCCTGCCCGGCTCATTCCCCGGCCGGCAAGGGCAAGGTCACTTCCACGCGCGTGCCCTGTCCCGCAACCGCGTCCACGCGCAGCAGCCCGCCCAGAGACTCGATGCGTTCGCGCATGCCGCACAGGCCGTTGCCCGGCACGATCGCGCCGCCGCGGCCGTCGTCCTCGATCTGCAGGCTGACCTTGCGGTCCAGGTTGCGCAGCGACACGCTGGCATCGGCGGCGCGCGCGTGGCGCTGGATGTTGGTCACCGCTTCGCGCACGGCCAGGGCGAGCACCGTTTCCTGCTCCGGCGAGAGCGCCACCTCCTCCAGTTCGTAGCGGAAGCGGACGCCGTCCGATTCCAGCAGCAGCCGGGCCGAGGCCAGTTCGGCGGCCAGCCCGGTGGCGCGCATGCCGCTGACCGCGCGCCGCACCTGCGCCAGCGCCTCGCGGGCGACGCCGCTGACGTCCTCCATCTCCTTGCGCGCTGCCGACGGGTCGTGGCCGACCAGGCGCGAGGCCAGTTCCGATTTCAACGCTACCAGCGACAGGGTGTGGCCGAGCAGGTCGTGCAGGTCGCGGCCGATTCGCTCGCGTTCGGCCAGCGCGGCCAGGCGCCGGACTTCCTCGTGGCTCAGCCGCAGTTGCGCGTCGGTGCGCATCTTCTGGCGCATGCCGATGTTGAAAAGCCCGACCGCGCCGCCGGCGATCACCGCGCTGACCATGTAGACCATGGGGATGTCCGACGCATGCCAGGCCAGCGCGAACGCCGCCACCAGCGCGCCGATCGAGAGCAACGACGCGCGCGTGCCCATGCAGAACGGGAAGAAGGCGCAGGCGTAGATGATGTAGCTCTGCGAACCGGGATTCCACGGCAACAGGGCGAAGCCGAGCGCGGCGATGGCCAGGGCAACCGCCAGCCGCTGCCTGCCGTAATGGAAGCGCTGGAACAGCAGCAGGAATACCGCGTAGCTGCCCAGCGTGGGCCAGAGCCAGCCGGCGTAGCGGCCGCCGGTATAGAACGGGGTCATGAACAGCCACACCGACCACACCAGGTTGATCCACGGGAACCAGCGCATGCTCGCATCGGCATGGGCGCGCTGGTGGCAGACCAGCGAATCGGGATGGGTGCGGAACAAGGCGAGGCTCACGGCTTTGCTTCCTCAGGCGCGCTGCAGGCGCCGCTGCGCCAGCCACAAGCATAGCGCCGTGAAGCCCAGCAGCACCGCCACGTGCATCCACGCCGGCCGGCCGTCGTCCTGGTCCACGAGCTTCAGTGCCAGCTGGCCCAGGTGCCAGGCCGGCCACAGCGGCGCCAGCTGCCCGATCACGGCCGGCAGCATCTTCAACGGCAGCCACAGGCCGGACAGCAGGGCCATCGGCATGTAGATCAGGTTGACCACCGCCGGCGCGCCGCTGCCACTGGACACGGTGCCGATCAGCAGGCCCAGGGCGCAGAACGGCATCACCCCGAGGATGTCCACGCACAGCAGCAAGGCCGACTGCGCCGGACCCATGCGCACGCCACCCAGGGTCATGCCCAGGGCCAGCAGGATCACCCCGATGCAGGCCGCGAACAGCATCGCCATGCCCATCCTGGCCAGCAATGGCGCCAGCGCCGGCACCGGCTGCACGCGCTTGAGCGTGAGCAGGCCGCGTTCGCGGTCCATCGCCAGGCCCACGCCGAAACCGAACAGGCCCGGGCCGATGACCCCGAACACGCTGTAGGTCGCCATCAGGTAGCTGGCCGCGCCGGCGTTGCCGCGATTGAGCAGGACCCCGAACAGCAGGTAGAACATCGGCGCGAACACCAGCGTCGGCACGCTGAAGGCCGGCGTGCGCAGCACCCGCAGGAATTCGTACTTCGCCTCGCGCAGGTACAACGCCAGCGTGTGGCGGCGGTTGAAAGCGGTCTCGATGCGGGCGTTCATACGGCCTCCGCGGCGCGGGTGATTTCAAGGAAGGCGTCGGCCAGGCCGGCGCGATGGACTTCAAGCGCGCTGAGGGCCGGGTCTTCGGCCAGCAGCCGCGCGACCACCGGTTCGACCGGTTCGGCCTGGATCTCCAGCGACGGGCCGTCGCGCTGCACGCGGCGCACCCCTGGCCAGTCGGCGATCCCGGTCTCGTCCATCGGCGTGTTGCAGCGGATCCGCCGTTGCAGCACACGCTCGCGGATGCTGGCGACGCTGCCCTCGGCCAGCTTGCGGCCGGCCTGCATCACGACCACGTGGTCGGCCAGCGCCTCGGCTTCCTCCAGGTAATGGGTGGTCAGCAGCACCGCGCAACCGGCCGCGGCGCGTTCGCGGATCGCCGCCCACAGCTGCTGCCGGGCTTCGAGGTCCAGGCCGGTGGTGGGTTCGTCGAGGAACAGGACACGCGGACGCCCGCAGATCGCCATCGCGAACTGCACGCGGCGCTGCTGCCCACCCGACAACTTGCCGTAGGCACGATCGAGCAGGCCGCCCAGCCCGGCCATCGCCACGCAATCGGCCACGCTCAGCGGTTGCGGGTAATAACCGCGGGTCATCGCCAGCAGCTCGCCGACCCTCAAGGTGTCCGGCAGGCTGGTGGACTGCAGCATCACCCCGGCCTGGCGGCGCGCCGCCATGGCCAGCGGCGGATGGTCCAGCAGGCTGGCATGCCCGGCATCCGCCTTGCATAGGCCCAGCATCACCGCGACCGCCGTGCTCTTGCCCGCGCCGTTGGCGCCGAGCAAGGCCAGCACCTGGCCTGCCTGCAACTGCAGGTCCATTTCATCGAGGGCGAGGACCTTGCCGTAACGCTTGCTTGCGCCGTGCAGGCGGGCAAGGACGCGTGCTGAAGTGGACATGCTGCCGGCTCCTGGTGGGGTGCGGCCATGCTCTGCCCGGCGCGCGACGCATTGCAGTGCCGGCGATCAGCCCGATCGGGTGACAGCTGTCACTGGCCGTCGCCAGTCCCGCGGCGCAAGCTGCCCCGCGTCGCCACTGCGGCCGTGCCGACCCGTCGGCAACGGCGGCGACCACGGAAAGTGACTTCCGGCAACTGGGCTCGGTTAACCTTGCCGGTCACACTCTCCGCCCTGCCACGTCCGGTTACCCAATGAACACATCTGCAGACCTGCTCAAGGAACTCCGCATCGACCGCAAGGCGCCGCCACCGCCGCCCCGGTCGCGGCGCACGCTGTGGATCGCGCTGGCCGCCGCCCTGCTGTTGCTGCTGCTGGCAGCGGCCGGCTGGGCACTGTTCGGCCGCGAGCGGGCCCTGGAAGTGCGGACCGCGCCCACTGCGGCCATCGGCACCGGCGCCGCGTCGGCGTCGGTGCTGGACGCCAGCGGCTACGTGGTGGCGCGGCGCATGGCCACGGTCTCGGCCAAGATCACCGGCAAGGTCAAGGAGGTGATGATCGAGGAAGGCCAGCGCGTGGAAGAAGGACAGGTGATGGCCACCCTGGACCCGATCGATGCCGACGCCAGCCGCAGCCTGGCCAGCGCGCAGCTGGGCGCGGCGCAGAGCCAGGCCAACAGCGTGCAGGCGCAGTTGCGCGAAGCCGAAGCCAATGCGGCGCGGCTTTCGCGGCTGGTCGGCCAGCAGCTGGTTTCCAGGGCTCAGTACGACCAGGCCGTGGCCCAGCGTGACTCGCTGCGCGCGCAACTGGTGACCGCGCAACGCAATGCCGGGGTGGCCAGCCGGCAACTGGACATCGCCGGCAACGGCGTCGACAACACCGTGGTCCGCGCCCCGTTCGCCGGGGTGGTGATCGCCAAGGCCGCGCAGCCGGGCGAGATCATCTCGCCGCTGTCGGCCGGCGGCGGCTTCACCCGCACCGGCATCGGCACCATCGTGGACATGGATTCGCTGGAAGTGGAAGTCGAGGTGGGCGAACAGTTCATCGGCCGGGTGCAGCCGAAGATGCCGATCGAGGCGACCCTCAACGCCTACCAGGAATGGAAGATCCCGGGCGAAGTCATCGCCATCATCCCCACCGCCGACCGCAGCAAGGCCACGGTCAAGGTGCGCGTGGCCCTGGACGTGAAGGATCCGCGCATCGTCCCGGACATGGGGGTCAAGGTCAGCTTCCTGGAGGCGGCCAAGCCCGCTGGCGCGCCGCAGCAGGACCAGGGCGTTCGCGCACCGGTCGCGGCGATCAGCAACCGCGATGGCAAGGACTACGCCTTCGTGGTGACCGCGGAGGACAAGGTCGAGCAGCGCGAACTGCGCCTGGGCCGGGAGATGGGCGACGACCGCCAGGTGCTGCAGGGCCTTTCCGCCGGTGAATCGGTGGTCCTGGACCCGCCGGCGGAAATGAAGGAGGGATCGAAGGTGAAGATGGCAGAGGAAGCGGCCGAGTAGCTCACCCGCGCATGTGATTTCCATCGCTGCGGAACGAATCAGGTACGCATTGCCGTCGATCCTGCGCTTCCTCCAACGTCGACTCACAAGCCCCTTGGGACGCGGCAAGCAGGCGAAGAATTGGCAAGGTTTTTTCACTCCCGCTCTGAAGATCAAAAGCAAGTCCCTGGGTTCCCGCCTTCGCGGGAATGACGAACCGGAAATTTCCGCAAGAATTCAGCCGAAGGAAAACGCACATGTCCTCACTGGTCTCCATCCGCAACCTGCACAAGACCTACCAGCGCGGCCCCGAAAAGGTCGACGTATTGCGTGGCCTGGACCTGGAGATCCCGCGTGGCGATTTCGTCGCCCTGATGGGACCTTCGGGCTCGGGAAAGACCACCCTGCTCAACCTGATCGGCGGCCTGGATACGCCCAGCAGTGGCGAGATCGAGATCGAGGGCGCGCGCATCGACAGCTTCAGCGACGGCCAGCTGGCGCACTGGCGCAGCGAGAACGTCGGCTTCGTGTTCCAGTTCTACAACCTGATGCCGACCCTGACCGCGCAGAAGAACGTCGAACTGCCGCTGCTGCTGACCAAGCTGGGCAGCGCCCAGCGCAAGCGCAATGCCGAGATCGCCCTGCAGCTGGTCGGCCTGGCCGATCGCGGCGCGCATCGCCCCAACGAGCTGTCCGGCGGCCAGCAGCAGCGCGTGGCCATCGCCCGCGCGATCGTCTCCGATCCGACCTTCCTGATCTGCGACGAACCGACCGGCGACCTGGACCGGCACTCGGCCGAAGAAGTGCTGGGCCTGCTGCAGCTGCTCAACAAGGAACACGGCAAGACCATCATCATGGTCACCCACGATCCCAAGGCCGCCGAGTACGCGACCCACACCATCCACCTGGACAAGGGCGA
>SEHC01000395.1 GCA_004173415.1 Lysobacteraceae bacterium | reverse complement strand
GTCGAGCACGGTGAGCATGATGTGCTTCTCGAGCGAGCGCATGGTCTCGGCGCCGAGCTGCTCTTCCTTCTGGTCGAAGTGCTCGGCCATCGCCTGCTGCACGCGGGCGCTGATCGCCTAGGCATCCAGCTCCTCGGTCTCCTGCGGCCAGCGGCTGACCGGCAGCGGCAGGCCGGCTTCCACCGCCAGCTCCTGCTCCAGGCCGGCCAGGTCCCACTGTTCGTCCACCGAGTTGGGCGGCACGAAGCGCGCGACCAGGTCCTCGACCACGTCGCCGCGGATGCCGTCGATGTTGTCCTTCACCGATTCGGCGTCCAGCAGTTCGTCGCGCTGGGCGTAGATCACCTTGCGCTGGTCGTTGTTGACGTCGTCGAAGTCGAGCAGGTTCTTGCGGATGTCGAAGTTGTGCGCCTCGACCTTGCGCTGGGCCTTCTCGATCTGGCGGCTGACCAGTCGGTCCTCGATGACGTCGTCTTCCTTCATGCCGATCAGCTTCATCGCCTTCTGCACCCAGTCGCTGGCGAAGATCCGCATCAGGTTGTCTTCGAGCGACAGGTAGAAGCGCGAGGAACCCGGGTCGCCCTGGCGGCCGGAACGGCCGCGCAGCTGGTTGTCGATGCGGCGCGATTCGTGCCGCTCGGTGCCGACGATGTGCAGGCCGCCGGCGGCCTTGACCTGCTCGTGGCGCTGCTGCCACTCGGCCTTGACCCGCGCGCGCTCGGCTTCGCCGGCGTCTTCGGGCAACTGGTCCAGGGCCGCTTCCAGCGAACCGCCGAGGACGATGTCGGTGCCGCGGCCGGCCATGTTGGTGGCGATGGTGATCGCACCGGGCATGCCCGCGTTGGCCACGATCTGCGCCTCGCGCTCGTGCTGCTTGGCGTTGAGCACTTCGTGCGGCACGCCGGCCTTGCGCAGGTGTTCGGACAGCAGCTCGGAGGTCTCGATCGAGGTGGTGCCGACCAGCGCCGGCTGGCCGCGCGCGTAGCAGTCCTGGATGTCGGCCAGCACCGCGTTGAACTTGCCGTTGCGGTTGAGGAACACCTGGTCGGGCGAATCCTTGCGCACGGTCGGGCGGTTGGTCGGGATCACGATCACTTCCAGGCCGTAGATGCTCTGGAACTCGAAGGCTTCGGTGTCGGCCGTGCCGGTCATGCCGGACAGCTTCTTGTACATGCGGAACAGGTTCTGGAAGGTGATGCTGGCCAGGGTCTGGTTCTCGCGCTGGACCGGCACACCTTCCTTCGCTTCCACGGCCTGGTGCAGGCCGTCGGACCAGCGGCGCCCGGCCAGGGTGCGGCCGGTGAACTCGTCGACGATGATCACCTCGCCGTCGCGCACGATGTAGTCAACGTCGCGCTGGTAGATGGCGTGGCCGCGCAGGGCGGCGTTGAGGTGGTGGACCACGCTGAGGTTGTTGGCCCCGTACAGGCTGTCTTCCTCGCTGGCCAGGATGCCGGCCTCGCGCAGCAGTTCCTCGGCGTGCTGCATGCCCGCCTCGGACAGGTGCACCTGCTTGCCCTTCTCGTCGACCCAGTAGTCGCCCTCGCCTTCCTCGGTTTCCTGCTTGATCAGCTTGGGCACGATGCGGTTGACGCGGATGTACAGCTCGGGCGACTCGTCGGCCGGGCCGGAGATGATCAGCGGGGTGCGGGCCTCGTCGATCAGGATCGAGTCGACTTCGTCGACGATCGCGTAATGCAGGCCGCGCTGGTAGCGGTCGGCGCGCGACATGGCCATGTTGTCGCGCAGGTAGTCGAAGCCGAATTCGTTGTTGGTGCCGTAGGTGATGTCGGCGGCATAGGCCTGGTGCTTGTCGCCGTGCGGCATGCCCGGGTAGACCACGCCCACGCTGAGCCCCAGCCAGGTGTACAGGCGGCCCATCCAGGCAGCGTCGCGGCGGGCCAGGTAGTCGTTGACCGTGACCACGTGGACGCCCTTGCCTTCCAGTGCGTTCAGGTACACCGGCAGGGTCGCCACCAGGGTCTTGCCCTCGCCGGTGCGCATCTCGGCGATCTTGCCCAGGTGCAGGACCATGCCGCCGATCAGCTGGACATCGTAATGGCGCATGCCCAGCACCCGGCGCGAGGCTTCGCGGCAGACGGCGAAGGCTTCGGGCAGCAGCTTGTCGACCGTCTCGCCATCGGCGATGCGCTTCTGGAACTCGGGGGTCTTGGCCTGGAGCTCCTCGTCGGAGAGCTTCTCCAGCCCGGCCTCCAGCGCGTTGATCTTGCCGACGCTGCGCTGGAGCTGCTTGAGCAGGCGTTCGTTGCGACTACCAAAGACACGGGTAAGCAGACTGTTGATCATGTAGGGAACCGAAGTTGGAAGGAGCGTCGGGCGCAGTCGGCGGCGCGGAGCCGCTTGCCGCCGCCGAAAACCGGCGCGGAGCCGCTTGCCGCCGCCGAAAACGAAACAGGGCGCAAGGCGCCCTGTTGGCAACACACCATTGTAGCTTGGGGCGGCGCCCGCGGAATCAAGCGCCCCGCTTCAGCCGCGCTGGGCGCGCCCGACCGGGGTCGGGCCCTCGCCGAGGAACTTGCGCGGATTGACCACGGCACCCTTTTCCCAGACCTCGAAATGCACGTGGGCGCCGGTGGAACGACCGGTCGAACCGGCCTTGGCGATCTCCTGGCCAACCCGGACCAGGTCGCCGACCCGGACCACCAGGCGCGAATTGTGCGCGTAGCGGGTGACGTAGCCATTGCCGTGGTCCACGTCGACGACGTTGCCATAGCCGCTCTTGACCCCGGCGAAGCTGACCACGCCATCGGCCACGGTCAGCACCGGGTCGCCGACGCTGGCCTTGAAGTCGATGCCCTTGTGGTACTGGCCACCGCCGCCGAACGGGTCGGCCCGGCCGCCGAAGCCGGAAGTGATGTAGCTGTTGAGGATGGGCAGCCGCGACGGGGTCGCGTTCTTGTCCAGCTCGCGATTGAACAGCAACGCCTCGAGCACCGACAGCTGTTTGCCCGAGGCCTTGAACTGCTGTTCGAGCTGGGTCACGCCGGTGTCCAGGGCCTTGGGCTCCATGTCATAGGCGACGTCGTTGCCGCCGACGCCGACCGGCTCGTCGAAATTGAATTCGCCATCCTGCAACTGGCCCATGCGGGTCAGGCGCTCGCCCAGCGCGTTGAGGCGGTTGGCCTGGGCCTGCAGTTCGCCCAGGCGGGCAGCCATGGCGTTGACTTCCTGCTGGGCGCCGCGCCGCACCTGGACCAGTTCGGCCTGCTGCCGGTCGGCCTTGGCCTGGAGCATCGAGACCTGGGCCATGCCGGCGACGCTGCGACCGGTGGCGCCCAGCGCCAGGCCGGCTACGAGCAGCAGCCCGGCGGCGGCGAGGGGACGGGAGAGGACCATTTCACGTGCTTGTCGCGACGTGGTGGCTACGTTGTACGCCAGTCTGGCGCGTGTATTGTTTACGATGTTTTGGAAATTCATGGATACCGATGTCTGAAACTTGGCCCGATCCATCGGGTTTGCCGCCACCGAAGTGGTTGTCAAGACTACGACTGCACCTTTCCAGCGGCCTGAGCCGGCCGGACTTGCGGTGAAACCCATGTCTGAAGCTACGCGCGACGCGCTCAAGGCTGCCCTGGCATCCCTGCACGAACCTCCCCCGGACTCCGGGGGCGCGGAAAAACCCCTGGCGGGGCACCGGGGCCGCCGGCCAGGAAACTGACCGGGCACGCTCTGGCCGGAGCATGGTAGCGGCGGAGGCCGCCCGGGTCGTTATCGAATAGTTAAATTATTGTGAGGCGACAACGATCCGGTCGCGCGGGTTCACAGTTCTGAAGATCGCGCCGCCAGCGGCGCGCGGGTTCAGGCGAAGGCGGCAGGGATGCCGTAGAGGACCGGTGAAGGCGCGTCGGCGGCCCCGAAAGTGACCTCTTCCCAGGCCGTCTGGTCGGCCATCAGCGCCCGCACCAGCTTGTTGTTGAGCGCATGCCCCGACTTGAAGCCTTCGTAGGCGCCGAGGATGGGATGACCGGCCAGGTACAGGTCGCCGATGGCATCGAGGATCTTGTGCCGGACGAATTCGTCCGCGTAGCGCAGGCCGTCGTCGTTCAGCACCCGGAACTCGTCCAGCACGATGGCGTTGTCCATGGAACCGCCGAGGCCGAGGTTGCGCTCGCGCATGTATTCCAGGTCGCGCATGAAGCCGAAGGTGCGGGCCCGGGCGACTTCCTTGGT
>SEHC01000394.1 GCA_004173415.1 Lysobacteraceae bacterium | reverse complement strand
GAACCCGGCGCCTATGCGGCCATCACCGCCCGCGCGCTGGACACGCTGGCCGGGATCATCAAGGTCGGCGGCCACCTGCTGGCCCCGGGCGGACGCCTGCTGGCAATGAAGGGGCAGCGCCCGGACGAGGAAATCGCCGCGTTGCCTGCAGGCTGGCAACTGCAGGCGATACATGCGCTGAGCGTGCCCGGGCTGGTCGGCGAGCGCCACCTGGTGGTCCTGGAACGCAAGCAGTAGCACTGCGGTCGCCACCGCGGCGGCGCGAGCGCACCGGCTGCCGGACTCAGGGCAATTGGAGCCCGGGGCCGCCCCGCCGGGCCGGGCTTTCCGGAACTTGCCGCCCGCTTCCCGCATAATCCCCCACCCACCCAGGTTCCACGAGGCGCCCCACGCATGGCCCGCATCATCGCCATCGCCAACCAGAAAGGCGGAGTCGGCAAGACCACCACCGCGGTCAACCTGGCCGCCGCGCTGGCGCGCGCGCCCAAGCGTGTGCTCCTGGTCGACCTGGATTCGCAAGGCAACGCGACCATGGGCAGCGGCGTGGACAAGCGCGAACTGGAAGCCTCCAGCTACGACGTGCTGCTGCAGGAAGCCGACGCGCGCAGCGTGATCGTGAAGACGCCGGAAGACTTCGACCTGATGCCGGGCAACATCGACCTGACCGCGGCCGAGATCCAGCTGATGGAGATCGACGGCCGCGAGCAGCGCCTTAAGACCGCGCTGGATCCGTTGCGCGGCGACTACGACTTCATCCTCATCGACTGCCCGCCGGCCTTGTCGCTGCTGACCCTCAACGCGCTGACCGCGGCCGACTCGGTGCTGGTGCCGATGCAGTGCGAGTACTACGCGCTGGAGGGACTCAGCGCGCTGATGGAAACCATCGACGCGCTGAAGGCGCGCCTGAACCCGGGGCTGGAGGTCGAGGGCGTGCTGCGGACCATGTTCGACGTGCGCAACAACCTGGCCAACGCGGTGTCCGGCGAGCTGACCACGCACTTCGGCGACAAGGTGTTCCGCACCATCGTGCCTCGCAACGTGCGCGTGGCCGAGGCGCCCAGCCACGGCCAGAGCATCGTCGGCTACGACAAGGCATCGCGCGGCGGCGTGGCCTACCTGGGCCTGGCCGGCGAGATCCTGCGCCGCCAGTCCGAACGCACCAAGCTGCAAGCGAAAACCCTGGAGAACGCGTAGATGTCCGCCCCGAAGAAGCGCGGCCTCGGCCGCGGCCTGGAAGCCCTGCTTGGCCCGAAAGCCGCCGCGACCCCGCCGCCGGAAGCACAGCCGGGCGAAACCCTGCGCCAGGTCCCGGTCAAGCAGCTGCAACCGGGCAAGTACCAGCCGCGCGTGCACATGGATCCGGCCAAGCTGAGCGAGCTGGCCGAGTCGATCAAGGCCCAGGGCGTGATCCAGCCGATCGTGGTGCGCGAGCTGGCCCCCGGCGCCGATTCCAAGGCGATGTTCGAAATCGTCGCCGGCGAGCGCCGCTGGCGCGCTTCCCAGGAAGCCGGCCTGACCGAAGTGCCGGTGGTGGTGCGCGACCTGGACGACCGCACCGTCATCGCCATGGCCCTGATCGAGAACATCCAGCGCGAAGACCTGAACCCGCTGGAAGAGGCGCAGTCCCTGCAGCGCCTGATCGGCGAATTCTCGCTGACCCACGCCGAGGCTGCCGAAGCGGTCGGCCGCTCGCGCGCCTCGGTGTCCAACCTGTTGCGGCTGCTGGAATTGCCCCCGGCGATCCGCGCCCTGCTCGAAGCCCGCCGGCTGGAGATGGGCCATGCCCGGGCCCTGCTGACCCTGTCCCCGGAACTGGCCAGCAAGCTGGCTTCCGAAGCCGCCGAGCAAGGCTGGTCGGTCCGCGAGGTCGAACACCGCGCCCAGCAGTTCGCCGCGGGCAAGGTGCCGGTCAACGGCAGCCGCCGGAGCAAGCCCGGCAAGCCGGCCGCGCCGCAGGCCGATATCGCCTCGCTGGAAACCGAACTGTCCGAAACCCTGGGCACCAAGGTCAGCATTGCCCATGGCCGCGGCGGCAACGGCAAGCTGGTGATCCACTACACCGACCTGGACACCCTGGACGGTGTGCTGGAAAAGCTGCGCCCGCCACGCTGAGTCCCGCCCGGTCGCTGCGCGTGACCGCGCCGGCCCTCCTCCTGCAGAGGATCGCTGGGCCACCGACAATGCGATGATCGGGTTTCCGACGCTCTGGATGCCCCTCGTGAAGCAATCGCTTGTGCTCGTGCTGCTGCTTGCCCTGGCTGCGGCCGCTCCCCTTGCCATGGCGCAAGCCAGCCCCGCAGACCAGTCCTTCCAGGCCATCCACGAGAAGGAATGGAAGTGGCGCCAGGCCAGTCTGGGCACCGACGAGGACAGCGACGGCGCCAGCACCGACCGCCTGCCCGACGTGGGCGCCGCGGCCCAGGCCGGGCGCCTGGAAGTGTGGGAAGACGTGCTGCGCCAGCTGGACGCGATCGA
>SEHC01000393.1 GCA_004173415.1 Lysobacteraceae bacterium | reverse complement strand
CGACGCGCGGCCTATGCGGTGGACGAGCGCCTGGTCGCCGTGCGCGGCGGCTGGTGGTCGCGGTACTGGCGTTTCGCCGAGATCGACAAGCTGCAGGCGTTGCGCCTGGTGCGCTCGCCGATCGATCGGCGCCTGGGCACGGCCAGCCTGTGGCTGGACACGGCCGGGGCCAGCGGCTTCGCCCCTCCGCTGCACCTGCGCTTCCTGCCGGAGGCCGAAGCCCAGGCGCTGTACCAGCAACTGGGCACCGCGCTGGCGCGGCGCAAGCTGCGCTGGTGACCGGCTTGCGGTAGTTCGACCTGCGGTAGACAAGCCTGCTGTAGAAAAGCCCGCCGTAGATCAGCGCGGCGACTGCGCCCAGGCGCGCACCGCCTCGACGATGCGGGTGTGGAAGGCGGCCTCGTTGTCCAGGAAGAACTGGCGCCCGGCGGCACCGAGCGCGTCGCATTGCGCGTCGTCCAGTGCCAGGGCGCGCTCGACCGCCGCCGCAATCTCGCCGGCATCGGCCAGCCAGGTGGTCGCGGCGGCCTGGGTGCCGGTGCGCGCCACCGGGATCAGCACGCCGCGCTCGGCCGTCACCAGCTCGTTCATCGGCGCGCCGTCGGTGGTCAGGGTCACCGCGCCCACGCTGAGCGCTTCCATCAGGTAGTGGCCGAAGCCCTCGGTCCTGGAGGGACACAGGTGGAAGCGGTGCGCGTTCTGCATGCGCCTCAATTCGTCCTCCGGTACGTAGTCGGAGAAGTGGCGGACATTGGCCGCCTGGGCGGCGATCCCGTGCGGCTGTCGCGCGCGCTGGACCACGGTCAGCGGCGGCCAGTGCGGATGCGCGCTCCACGCTTCCAGCACGGCCCGGGTTCCCTTGTTGCCGCTCTTGCCGGGCAGGTGGAAGAAGGCCCGTTCGCGGCGCACGCCGGCGTCGAGGCGATCCTCGCTGGTGAAGCCGATGTACTCGGTGCGGCTGCCCAGCTGGGCGAAGATCTGTTCGGCATGGCGGGTCTTGGCGAACACGCCATCGATGGCCGGCAGCAGCGCGATGTCGGCGGGCGTCAGGTACTCGGGGTTGGGCACCAGCACGTTGACCCGGGCCCAGGGCAGGTACTCGGGCCGGATGTGCTCCAGCATCAGGGTCAGGTGGAACGCAGGGCCGCGTCCGGGCAGGCGACGCGCGCCATTGCCGGCGCGCACGATCCAGGGCCGAAACCACTTGCGCAGCTTGCCGCGGCGCCGGGGACCGGGCTTGAGCGCGCGACCGCTGATCGTCCGTACCGGCGCCTTCGGCGACGTGGTCGTGCTGACCACGCTGATCCGCCTGCTCAACGCGCGCTACGGCTCGGCGGTGGACGTGGTCGGCTCGGGCGCCTGGACCGGGGCCCTGCTGGCCGACGATCCCGCGGTGGCCGAGGTCCACCTGGTCACCAGCCGCAACACGCCGTACCCGCTGTGTCCCAGCCAGTGGCGGATCGCACGCTGGCTGCGGCAGCGCGGGCGCGGCCCGGTGTACATGTGCGACAACCATCCGCGGCTGCTGGCGCTGCTGCGGCGCGGGGGCGTGCAGGACCAGGACATCGTGCGCCGGCCACTCGAGGATGAAACGCCGGGCGCGCCGCCGCGGCTGTGGCCGGACCGCTGGCTCGACATGGGCCAGCGCGACCCGCAGCGTGCCTATCCGACCCATCCGGTGGATGCGGCTTCCCTGCGGCTGCCGCGACTCATCGTCGGTGACGCGGCGCGCGAGGATTTCCTGCGCTGGAGGCACGGGCGGGGCCTCGACGGGCCGCTGGTCCTGTTCCAGCCCGGCAACAAGCGTACCCACAAGCGCGGCACCGTCGCGACCCGCCAGCATCCCAAGTTCTGGCCGCCCGAATCCTGGGCGGCGCTGGCCGGGGCGGTCTGGGAAGACCTGCCCGGCGCCCAGGTGGTGTTGTGCGGCTCGCCGCCCGAGCACGAGGTGCTGGAGGAAGTGCGGGCCGCGGCCGGCGGCGATCCGCGCCTGCACAACCTGGCCAGGGACCTGCCGATCCCGCGCCTGCTGGCGATGATCGAAGCGGCCCACGGCATGGTCTCGGTGGACACCGGCCCGGCCCACGCCGCCGCCGCCTTGGGCTGTCCGCTGGTGGTGATGTTCGGTTCCGCCTCGCCGTTGAAATGGCGGCCCCTGGGGCCGGCGCCGGTCGTGGTGCTGGGCGGCGAACGCGGCGAGGAAAGCACGGTCCGCGACCTGTCGGCCAGCCAGGTGATCGCGGCCTGGCGGTCGCTGGGCCTGGCGTCGCCGGATCCGTCCACGCCGCCGGGCCAGCGCCAGCATCTCCGGCAGGCGCGCCGCATCGGCGAAGTCGAGCATGTGCGGCTTCGGCGCGCGGTTGCGGAAGGTGACCACCGGCTTGTGCTGGACCACGAACTCCGAAACGATCGACGAGGTATCCGAGACCAGCACGTCGGCTGCGCGCTGCGCTTCGACCAGTTGTTCGGTCTCGACGAAGGCGGCATTGGCGCCGGCCAGCGCGCGGTAGCGGTCGAACAGTTCCGGCGCGCACTTCGGATGCAGGGTCAGCAGCCAGTAGCGGTCACCGCGGGCGATCTCGGCGGCGATGGCCTCGTGCAGCCATGGCGCGGCGCTGAGGCGTTCGGTGAAGGTGGAACCGAACAGCACCACCGGGCGCCCGGCGGCGGCGCGCGCCAGCGTCCCGGCCTGGGGGGAGGCCGGCGCGAACAGCGGATCGAGCTTGGGCCAGCCGGTCTCGGCCACCGCGAAATGGCCCTCGCGCGCGGCCAGGTCGCGGAACGGCGCGGTGGTCGCCGGGCCCTGGGTGCAATACAGGTCGAACAGGCCACGGACCCGGAAGTGGCCGCGCGCCTGGTCGCGCTTTTCCACGTTGAAGCCGTGGAACAGCTGCACCTTGGCGCCGGAGACGAACGTCGGCACCCAGTTGGCCGCGCTGAACACCGCCCGCGGCCGCAACCGCAGCGCATCGCGCAGGCCGACCGCGCGTACCGGCACGTCCCAGCCCGCGCCCGTCGCCGCGCCTTCCATCCACGCCGACACCGATTGCCCGGACCGATGCAATGCGCGCGCCAAAGGTTGCAGAATAGGCAGCGCGTAACGCTCGGTCGCGAACAACAGGTATTCGGCCATCGACAACTCCCTTTCCAACCCGGGCCACCCACGGCCCCGGCTTTCGGCCTGCATTATCACGTTCAACGAGGCCGACCGCATCGCCGACTGCCTGGCGTCGGTGGCGTTCTGCGACGAGGTGGTGGTGGTCGATTCGGGTTCCGGCGACGACACCACCGCCATCGCCGAACGCCTCGGCGCGCGCGTGCTGGTGCGTTCGTTCGACGGCTACCGCAGCCAGAAGGCATTCGCCGCGGCCCAGGCCAGTCACGACTGGATCCTCAGCCTGGACGCCGACGAACGCATCAGCGAGGATCTGCGCGTCGCCATCGAGCGGGCGCGCGACGCCGGTTTCGCCGGCGCCTCCGGCTACCGGTTCGCACGTCTGTCCTGGTACTTCGGCAAGTTCCTGCACCACGGCAATGCCTACCCCGACCGCGGCCTGCGGCTGTTCGACCGCCGTCGCGGCGGCTGGCAGGGCCAGCGGGAGGTGCATGAAGCGGCCAGCGTGGACGGCCCGGTGCTCGGGCTGGAAGGCGACGTTATCCACTTCCCCTACCGCTCGCTGGAACAACAGCTGGCCAAGACCCAGAAGTACGCGCGGATGATGGCCGAGCACGATCACGCGCGCGGCAAGCGTGCGTCCCTGCTCAAGCTGGTGCTGTCGCCGGCCTGGCGGTTCTGGCGTGGCTATGTGCTGCGCCTGGGCTTCCTCGACGGCTGGCAGGGACTGGTCTACGCCTACGTGCGCGCCAATTACGTCAGGCAGAAATCGATCATGCTGCTGATGCTCGAACGCGGGCAGCCGCTGGTCGATCCGCCACGCGAGTAGGCTTCAGCACCTGCGCGGCCTGCCCACGGGCAGGCACCCGCGCGAGGCTCAGGTCTTGCGCAGCCGGGCGTAGAAGAAGCCGTCCATGCCCTGTTCGCCGGGCAGGCGCTGGCGCCCGGCGCCGGCGGGCTGGCCGTAGTCCCCGCCCAGCGCTTCGACGCGCGCATCGGCGGTGCGGGCCAGGAACGCGTCGACCTGGCCTGCGTTCTCTTCGACGAGGATCGAGCAGGTGGCATAGACCAGCACGCCACCGGGCTCGAGCACCTTCCAGCAGGCATCCAGCAGGCGCGACTGCAGCGCGACCAGGGCGGTGAGGTCCTCGGGGCGCCGGTGCAGCAGCACGTCCGGCTGCCGGCGGACGATGCCGGTGGCCGAGCACGGGGCGTCCAGCAACACCGCGTCGAACGCGGTGCCCTGCCACCAGGTTTCCGGCGCGGCCGCATCGGCGGCCAGCAGTTCGGCCGAGGCGCCGACCCGCTGCAGGGTTTCGCCCACCCGCCTGAGCCGGCGCGGATCCACGTCCAGGGCCAGCAGGCGCAGGCTGGGATCGCGTTCCAGCAAGTGCGCGGCCTTGCCGGAGTCGATGCGCAGCGCATCGGCCAGGAGGGCGCTGGCGCTGCATTCGATGCCGGCGGCGCGCAGCCGTGCGGCGTAGTCGTCGCGGCTGCCGGCGGCGCGGTTGACCCGGATCCACAAAGGCGCCGCATGCGCGCTGGCTTCGAAGATGGCCGGTGCCTGCGCGGCCCAGGCCAGGGTGACCTTCTTGCGCAGCCAGGCCGGCCAGGCCATGGCCGGATCGGCCGCGGCAATGCCCTCGCGCTGGGCACGGCGCAGCAGGGCGTTGATCATCCCGGCCTGGTGCGGGCGGCCGAGCACGCGCGCGGCTTCGACCGTGGCCGACACCGCCGCGTGCGCCGGCAGGCCCATCGCATCGATCTGGGCGAAGCCGACGAACAGCAGCGCGCGCACGTCGCCATCCTTCTCGCCCAGCGGCTTCTGCAGCCACGACTGCAGCGCGGCCTCGTAACGCGCGCGCTGGCGCAACGCCGGGAAACAAATCGCTTCGAGCAGGGCGCGATCGCGCGGGTCGGGCAGTTGCGCCAGCGCCGCCACCAGTTCGCCTTTCAGCGAACGGCCCCGATGGATCACCGCATCCAGGACCTTGGCCGCCAGTACGCGGGTGGCGACCCCGGGCGCGCCGGCCTCGGCAGGCTTCATGCGGAGACCAGGTCGCGGCGGGCGTTGAGGTAGTCGGCGGCGGTGATCGCCTTGCCGCCCTCGCGCTGGACCACGCGCAGGCGCAGCGCGCCTTCGCCACAGGCGATGTCGATGCCCTGGCGGCCGGCCGCCAGCAGGGTGCCGGGCGCGAAACCGTGGGTCAGGTCCAGGGCGATGGCGCCATGGATGCGCAGGCGTTCGCCGGCCACCACCGCTTCGGCCACCGGCCAGGGTTCGAACGCGCGCACCTTGCGCGCCAGCAGCGCCGCCGGCTGGTTCCAGTCCAGACGCGCCTCGGCCTTGTCGAGCTTGTGCGCATAGGTCACGCCTTCGGCCGGCTGCGGCCACGGCACCGGCTTGACGTCGGCGCGGCGCAGGGCCAGCCCGTCGGCCAGCACGGCCGCGCCCAGTTCGGCCAGGCGATCGTGCAACTGGCCGCCGGTTTCCTCGGCGCCGATCGGGGTCGGCATCGCCAGCAGTACCGGACCGGTATCCAGGCCCGCTTCCATCTGCATCAGGCAGACGCCGGTTTCGGTGTCGCCGGCCTCGATCGCCCGCTGGATCGGCGCCGCACCACGCCAGCGCGGCAGCAGCGAGGCGTGCACGTTCCAGCAACCGAAGGCCGGGATCTCCAGCACCGCGCGCGGCAGGATCAGCCCGTAGGCGACCACCACCAGCAGGTCCGGGGCGAGGTCGCGCAGGGCCTGTTGCGAGGTTTTGCCCTTCAGGGTTTCCGGCTGCAGCACCGGGATGCCGCGCTGCAGCGCCTCCAGCTTCACCGGCGAAGGCGTCAGCCCGCGTCCGCGCCCGGCCGGACGGTCGGGCTGGGTATAGACCGCCACCACTTCGCCATAGGCATGCGCGGCGCGAAGGCTGGGGACGGCAAAAGCCGGCGTGCCGGCGAAGACGATTCTCAAGGTGGGGTTTCCTGGTGCGGGGTCGGAAGAGGAGGTCGGCGGTTCGCCGCGACAGGGAAGGCCCTGCCCCGCGACCGGGTCAGGCCGCGTCGCCCGCCAGCTTGCGTTGCTTGGCCAGCTTCTTGCGCACCATCTCGCGCTTCAGCGGCGACAGGTAATCGACGAACAGCTTGCCATCCAGGTGGTCCATCTCGTGCTGGATGCAGACCGCGAGCAGGCCGTCGACCTGCAGTTCGCGGGTCTGGCCGTCGCGGCCCAGGTAGCGGACCTGGATCGAATCGGCGCGGGTCACGTCGGCGAAGATGCCGGGCACCGACAGGCAGCCTTCCTGGTAGACCTGTTCGCCCGTCTTGGCCAGGATTTCCGGGTTGATGAAGACCTGCGGCTCGGCCTTGTCCTCGCTCACGTCGATGACCATGAAGCGCCGGTGCACGTCCACCTGGCTCGCGGCCAGGCCGATGCCGGGGGCGTCGTACATGGTCTCGAACATGTCGTCGAGCAGTCGCTGGAACTCGGGGTCGGCGACCCGCGCAGGGTCCACCGGGGCCGCCTTGGTGCGCAGCCGGGGGTCGGGAAATTCGAGGATGGGGAGTAGTGCCATGGTCGTTCAGTAATGGGGATGCCGTAGGAATTCGGCAAGGCCTCACGGATTCTAACTCGCGGGCTTGCTTAGTGGCCCGGGATCTGGACTATAGTGCGGACAACCTGTGGGGAATCAGGTGGGGATGACCATGTTCACAAAATT
>SEHC01000392.1 GCA_004173415.1 Lysobacteraceae bacterium | reverse complement strand
AGCACCGCGCCCACCGGCAGGTAGTACAGCGGCAGGCGCGGCAGTTCGTACTTGCCCATCAACAACTGGTTGATGGCATAGGCCAGGAGCATGCCCAGCACGATGCCGATGCTGGCCAGGAGGAAATTCTCGGTCTGGAAGTAGCGCAGGATCTGCCCGCGGGTCGCCCCCAGTGCGCGACGCACGCCGATCTGCTTGGTCCGCTGCTGCACCCAGAAGCTGGCCAGGCCGACGATACCCAGCGCCGTCACCACCAGCAGGGCCACGATCACCGCCACCAGCATCCACATCATGGCGCGGTCCTGGCGGTAATACTGCGCGCGCAGTTCCTGCATGGTCTTGGTGGAGTCGGTCAGGATGATGCGGCTGGCGCTGTTCTTCTCCAGCGCGGCCACCGCGGCCTTGAGCACTTCGTCGCGCCGCTCCGGTTCGGTGCGCAGCAGGTAGTTGCCGCCCACCGAGAACGGCACCCGGATCGGGAACACCATCGAGTACTCGTGCTCCAGCGCGCCGCCCTGCTCGCTCGGGCGCACCAGATGGTCGACCACGCCGACGATGCGGATGGCGTCCTCGCCCCACGCGTAGAAGGTCTTGCCGATCGCGCTCTGGCCCGGGAACAGCTTGTCGGCCAAGCTCCGGGTGATGATCGCCGCGGGAATGGACACCTTGCTGTCCGGCGCGTCCAGCGCCGCCCACTCGATGAATTCATCGGCGGTGAAGTTGCGGCCGGCCACGAGCTTGGGCCCGAGCGCGTCCAGGAACTGCTCGTCGCCCATGTAGGTGGTGGCGCCGAGGGTCGGCTGCTTCTGGTCCTTGACCATGTTGACCGAGGTGTTCCAGGAGGAATTGACGAACGGTACCTGGTTGGTGACGGTGGCCGCCTTGACCCCGGGCAGGCCGCGCAGCAGGGCCAGGTCGCTGCGGGTCAGCGCATCGGCATTGGCGTCCTTGCCGATGCCGGTCAACTGCACGCGCACGACCTCGTCCTCGGCCACGCCGCTGACCAGGTTCAGCCGGTCCAGGCGTTCGCCGATCAGGAAAAGCGCGTTGCAGATGATCGCGCAGCTGAGCGCGATCTCCAGCACGATCAGGGCCGCGGCAGTCTTGTGGCGCAGCAGGGTGGAAAGGATGGGACGCAGTTCCATGGCACGCTCCGTGGGCGCCTTCGGCGCCCGCTCTGGGTAAAGGATCTATTGCGACTTCAGCTGCATCGCCGGGGTCACCTGCATCGCCTGCCAGGCCGGCACGATGCCGGCCAGCAGGCTGGCGACGATCGCCAGCACGAAGGTCGTCACCAGCATCAACGGGTCCAGGTGCGCCAGTTCGGCGTAGCTGGCCGGTTGCTGGCGGACCGCCCACAACCCCAGCAAGGCCAGTCCCAGGCCGGCGATGCCGCCGGCCAGGCCGACGGTCCCGGCTTCGATCACGCACTGGGTGAAGATGGCCCTGCGCGAGGCGCCCAGGGCGCGGCGCACGCCGACTTCGCCGCCGCGGCGCAGGAACTTGGCCAGCAGCAGGCCGACGGTATTGAGTAGGCAGACCAGCAGGAAGCCGAACGCCAGCCACACCTGCAGGCGCACGTCGCCCGGCACCACCTTGTTGAAGTCCAGCCACTCCATCACGCTGCGCAGGCGCACGTTGGTGGGCCGCTCGAAACGCCCGGCGGCGCGCTGCTGGTCGGAGTAGTTGACCAGGTACTGCTTGTACGCCGCCGCCTTGGCCGCGCTGTCCAGCTGCACCCAGTACTGGATCCAGACACAGGGCGCGTTGACCCCGGCGCTGCCCTCGGGGTCGGACCCCGAATCGCCCCAGCAGTCCATGCTGCCATTGCGGCCCATGCGCAGGTCGCGCGAGGTGCTGAAAGGCAGGAACACCTGCTCGAGCTCGCCGAACCGGTCGCTGTTCATGTCATAGAAGCGCGGCGTCGGGCGCCACTCGTCCAGCACGCCGACGATGGTGAAGTCGGCCTGGTCCAGGCGCACGGTCTTGCCCACGCTGTTGGCGCCGCCGAAGAGCTTGTCGTTGAGCGCCTTGGCGATCACTGCGACGCGGCCATGCTGCTCGTCCTGGGCCGCGTTCCAGCCATCGCCGAACAGGAACGGCATGTCGAACATCGGGAAGATGTCGGCGGTGGAATAGCGCGCGTCCACCTGGAACGGCATCAGGCCCTGCTTGTCCGGGGTAATGGCCACGCCGCCGCCGGTCATCATCGCCTGGCGGTCGCCGCGCTTCTCGCGCAGCATCTTTTCCGCATCGAAACGCGTGACCTGCTCGGCCGGCACGTAGAACACGGTCAGCGTGGTCATGCTGGCGCCTATTCCCAGGGCGATGGCCAGGACCATCAGCGCGGTCAGCACCTTGTTGCGCCTGAAGCTGCGCAGCGCGAGTTTGAAGTAGTAGGCGAACATGTTCCTCGCTCCCTTAGGCGGTGGTATCGGCGGACGCGCTGCTGGCCTGGGCGACGCGGATCAGGCTGGGCTCCACCGACAGGTCGGTGGCCATGCCATCGACGATGTGCACGTTGCGCTGCGCGCGCGCGGCCAGTTCCGGGTCATGGGTGACCATGACGATGGTCGTGCCCTTGGCATTGATGTCTTCCAGCAGCTCCAGCACGCCACGGGCCATCTGCGAGTCCAGGTTGCCGGTGGGCTCGTCGGCCAGCAGCAGGCGCGGGCTGCCGGCCAGGGCGCGGGCAATGGCCACGCGCTGTTGCTGGCCGCCGGACAGTTCGGCCGGGAAATGCTTCATCCGCGAGCCCAGGCCCACCTGGGCCAGCGATTCCTCGATGCGCTGCCTGCGCTCGCTGGCGGCCATGCCGCGATAGCGCAGCGGCACGTCGACGTTGTCGAACAGGTTGAGGTCGGGGATCAGGTTGAAGCCCTGGAAGATGAAGCCGATCTTCTGGTTGCGCAGGCGGCTGCGGGCATCGTCCGACAGGCCCTTCACGTTCTCGCCATCCAGGGTGAACTCGCCGCCGCTGAAATCCTCCAGCAGGCCGGCGATGTTGAGAAAGGTGGTCTTGCCGGAACCCGAGGGACCGGTGACGGCGACGAACTCGCCTTCCTTCACGTGCAGGTCGAGCGAGCGCAACGCGTGCGTCTCGACCATGGCGGTGCGGTAAACCTTGGTGACCTGGCGCATGTCGAGCATCGGGATTTCCTTTTTTCTGGCTTGGCGGATGAGGGTTGCGGAATTGCAGGAACGCGGACTGGCTAGCGAAGCAGAGGATCCGGGAACGGCAGCGGCGGATCGCGCATCGGCGGAGTGCGGGCCATGGGCTCAGTTCACCCGCACCCGTTCGGCATCGCCGAACTGGTCGCTGCCGGAGACCACGATCTTCTCGCCCTGCTCGAGCCCGGACAGGATCTCCACCGCGCCCAGGCTGCTGGCGCCGGT
>SEHC01000391.1 GCA_004173415.1 Lysobacteraceae bacterium | reverse complement strand
CGCATGACCCGGCGCGTGGCGAAATACAGGTCGGCCAGCAGCCGGTCCTTCCACGCATTCCACAGCTTGGGGCTGGTGCCGGCGATATCGGCGCAGGTCAGCAGGTACAGGTAGTCCAGGCGCTCGCGGTCGCCCACCAGCGCGGCGAAGCGATGGATCACGGCAGCATCGGAGATATCCTGCTTCTGCGCCGTCACCGACATGCGCAGGTGCTGTTCGACCAGCCAGGCGACGAGTTCGGCATCGTTTTCGCTCAAGGCGTGCGCCGCGCAGAACTCGCGCGCATCGACCGCGCCCAGTT
Organism: Lysobacteraceae bacterium; assembly: GCA_004173415.1. GTDB lineage: Bacteria > Pseudomonadota > Gammaproteobacteria > Xanthomonadales > Xanthomonadaceae > Pseudoxanthomonas_A. Next base: position 2,193 of record SEHC01000391.1, on the reverse strand, counting down.
CCGAGTGGTCGCCGCCCCGGCCCTTGGCGATGTCATGGAACAGCCCCGCCAGCAGCAAGAGTTCCGGCTTGCGCAGACGCGGCCAGACCTCGTGGGCGATCGAGAAGCGCTCGTCGGCCCGCCCGGAGGAGAAGGCGGCGATGTTCCGCAGCACCATCAGGGTGTGCTGGTCGACGGTATAGACATGGAACAGGTCGAACTGCATGCGCCCCGATACGCGCGCGAAGGCCGGGATCCACTGGCCCAGCAATCCCAGCCTGGCCATGCGGGTCAGCGTCTCCACCGCGCGCGGCATGCGCAACAGGGCCATGAAAGCGTCGCGCTGGGCGCGGCTGGCATTTTCGAACGCGGGCAGGCCGGGCAGCGCCTCGGCCAGCGCGCGGGCGGTGCGCGAATGCAGGCCGCGCATCTCCGGATGCTCCGCCCACATGGCGAACAGGGCGAAGACCGCGGAAACATCGGCCCGCGGCCAGGCGGGATCGCGCGCGGCCAGGTAGCCACGACGCGAGGCGAAGGCATCGTCCAGCGGCTCAGGCAGCGCTTCGCCGTCGAACTGCTCCTCGAAGCGCTGCAGCAGCCGGTCGCTGACCCGGCGCACGATGGCGGCGCTGCGGTAGAAGCCCTGCATCATCTTCTCGACGCCCAGGGTCTCCTCGTCGTCGGCGAAGCCCAGGCGACCGGCGAGGGTTTTCTGGTGGTCGAAGCGCAATCGCTCCTCCGCGCGCCCGGCGACCAGGTGCAAGCCGTAGCGCAGGCGCCCCAGCGCGCTGCGCTCGCGGGCCAGCGCCGCCGCCTCGTCGGAACCTACATGGCTGAGCCCAATCAGCGGCTCCAGCTCATGCACGCCGAAGGTGCGCAACGCCATCCAGCCCAGGGTGTGCAGGTCGCGCAGGCCGCCCGGTCCTTCCTTGATGTTGGGCTCAAGGTTCTCCGAGGTGTCGCCGAAGCGCGCATGACGGGCGCGCAGTTCCTCGCGCTTGGCCACGAAGAAGTCGCGCGGCGGCCATACCCGCTGCGGGGAAATCGCCGCGGCGAGCGCCGCCTGCGCAGCTTCGTCAGCCACCAGCGCGCGCCATTCGATCAGCGCGGTGAGGACGGTCTGGTCGGCCGCGGCATCGGTGCACTGGTCGGGCGACCGCACCGCGTGGCTGGCCGCCAGCCCGGCATCCCACAACATGGCGAAGAAACAGGCCAGGCCGGCGTGCTGGGCCAGCTGGCTGTCCGCATCGGCCAGCACCAACAGGTCGATGTCGGAGTGCGGGAACAGTTCGCCGCGGCCGTAGCCGCCCACCGCGAACAGCGCCAGCGGCGCATCCGCGGGGATGCAACGCGCCCAGGCTTCCTTCAGTACCTGGTCGACCGACCTGGCGCGCAGGGCGACCAGCCGGTCGACTTCCTCGCCCTGGTCGAAGCGCCTGGCCAGCTTGGCGTCATGCGCTTGCAGCGCGGCGCGGGTCCGCGCCGACCAGGCCGCATCGTCTTCGCCGGGCGGCGCTGGTGCCGCAACATCGTTCGCGGCAACCGGATCGTTCACAGGTCGTTGTCGTCGCCGGGCACCCGGGTCAGGATCTCCACGCCATCCTCGGTCACCGCCACGGTGTGCTCCCACTGGGCCGAGAGCTTGCGGTCCTTGGTGACCACGGTCCAGCCGTCGGGCAGCAGGCGGGTGTAGCGGGTGCCTTCGTTGATCATCGGTTCGATGGTGAAGGTCATGCCCGGCTTGAGGACCACCCCATCGCCCGGACGGCCGTAATGCAGGACCTGCGGCTCGTCGTGGTAGACCTTGCCGATGCCGTGGCCGCAATACTCGCGGACCACGCTGAAGCGCTGCGACTCGGCATATTCCTGGATCGCATGGCCGACATCGCCCAGGGTCGCCCCGGGCTTCACCGCGCGGATCCCGCGAAACATCGCCTCGCGGGTGGTCTCCACCAGTCGCTTGGCCATCACCGAGGGGGTGCCGACGTAGTACATGCGGCTGGTGTCGCCATGCCAACCGTCCTTGATCACGGTGACGTCGATGTTGACCGTGTCGCCGTCCTTGAGGACCTTGCCCTCGCTGGGCATCCCATGGCAGATGACGTTGTTGACCGAGGTGCAGACCGTGAACGGGAACGGGATCCGTCCGTGTCCGCCGCCATAACCCACGTTGGCGGGAATGGCCTGCTGGACGTTGACGATGTGGTCGTGGCA